>DASTUU010000033.1:0-1748 GCA_035759485.1 Nitrososphaeraceae archaeon | reverse complement strand
CAGTATTGGAACTCTCGCTGTCAGAACTACTATCTTCCATATCATCAGTATTAGGGGGTACCGATGATGAAGGTTCTCTATTAACGCTTGACGATATTGTTACGTTATTGTCAGTCATAGCCCCAACCAATCGTGGTTGTTGATCGTAAACTCCAGTAACGTTTACAGTATAATATTTTACTTGACCAGTACCACAATCTAATTTGGAAGTCAATTCATTTGCTCCTTCAGTCATAAGATGATAGTTACTAGTATAAGTAAAAGTCCAGTTTGAATAATCATTTATACCATTAGGTCCTGTAGGGGTTACCCGCTGTAGTGGCTTCTGATCATTCCAATCAGCATAAACAGTGCAGTGTGAATTGACATTATCCGAAGATATCCCAGAGATTTTAAGTGGTTTGTTAACCTGAACCGTTTGATTCTGGGTATGAGAGGTTATTTTTATAAACAATGGTTTAGGAATGACAGGTGTATCAATAGAGGCAGGAATTGGAGTAGCAATATTAGCTGCTGAATTATCATTATTTCTACTATTATTGATTGGGGATGCAAGAGTGCTGATGCTGGTGGTGTTCGCATCTATTGCTGCAGGAATAGTAGATGTCGTTACTGATGACTGTCGCTGATTTATAGTTGAGGATGAAATAGTAGTAGTATTAGTTGGCATAGAGCTCACTCCCTTGAAGAATACAGTATAATATGTTGCTAAATCAGAAGCAGTTACATTAGGATTTGAACACAATAGTTTAGCTGTTAATTTGTTAGGTCCCTCTTTAATCGTAGAATTATATTCAGGAGTAAGCAAAAATTCCCACAACGAATAGTCACCATTACCTCCTGGACCAGTCGACAGAACATGTTGGTAAGGCCTTACATCATTCAGTATAACTGAAACATCACAGTTAGAATTTATACTGTCTGTAGAGGTGCCTATAATCTTTAGGTTATTATTTCCAAGATAAACTTGCTCATTGTTTGTAGGCGAAGCAATTTTTACTCCCAACGTGGACGGTAGTACTTCTACAGGACTTGATGTAGTAGTACTGTTAATCTGTGCGTATGAAATAAGGGTATGATTTGTCACGATATTAAAAGAAAAAGAAGTAAAGGTTATTAACCCCAAAATTGCGATACCAATACTCAGCGACGGGATCATATTCAAGGTATTAACACCTTCACATATAAGAATTGTAAAAATTGGAAAAGGATAGCAATACCCAGTCTCTTTAGCACCAACGCCCCTTTTAGTTTCATAACTAGGTATCAGAGGGATTTTTGTCCCGTTACACTATCAGTGGTAATCTGCTGCTTCATCCTCAGTCAGAAATAGACCGAGTAAATAGTATCGATACAGTATATGGCAAATCCCTTGATAGTGCTTAAAAATCAGTTCTGAGATTCGAACACAGTGGGGCACGAAATTCTAAACCCCCTTGCAGGTGTAGACTGATATAAGCTGCACGTGGTATAGCATTTGATGGAATATGCCAACAGCCTATGTTCTGATTAACTACGAAATTGGAACTGAACAGAATATTCTAAACAAACTGAAAAATGTGCCGGGCGTTGTTGAGGTTAGTGAAGTAAATGGAGTTTATGATATAGTTGTAAAAATAGCTTCCGATAATCTTGATAACTTGAAAGAAATTATAACACAACACATAAGAACGATAGACACAATTAGGTCCACGATGACGCTAATAGTAATCAATTAGAGACAGAAGTAGTATTTGGATTTGAATGTG
>DASTUU010000032.1:0-4511 GCA_035759485.1 Nitrososphaeraceae archaeon | reverse complement strand
AATTATCAGCCTTTTTATATAATTATGTGTAGAAAGAAGTATGGCAACTCAGTTAGTAAAGGAAAGCAAAAGTGCTATCGATATTGGACTTGCAAAAGAAGCTCGTCATGGGGTGATAGAAATTCTCAATAGAGTATTATGCGATGAAAATATTATTTACATAAAGACTAAGAACTACCATTGGAATGTTGTGGGACCAGATTTTAGTGAAAGACATGCTTTCTTCAGAGTACAATATGAAGCTCTAGACGAAATAATAGATGAAGTAGCAGAAAGAGTTCGCAATCTAAATGGTAAATCTTTGGGTACTTATTCTGAGTACCTGCAACATAGTAGACTAAAGGAATCACCTGGAGATTATCCCAGTGATATTACAATGATATCAAATCTGTTAAAAGACCATGAACAAATAATTAGGACGCTGCGGAAGGATGCAGACAGGTGTGAAGACGAATACCATGATATGGGTACAAACGACTTTTTGATCGGAATAATGGAAAAACATGAAAAGATGGCATGGATGCTAAGGGCTCATTTAGACAAAGTATAAAATCAACCGCAAGTGTGTCTAGAAGAGACATGAGCGAAAGTATTTACTTCCGAAGATAATCCAAAAAGTCCCTCTGTGGCCTGTATAAGATGCTCACAGTAATTTAAGCAATAGTGTAAAGGGTTTTGATGTGCTTTTTAAAAATGTCAGTCCAAAAGCATATGAAAGACCATCATTTGGATATCAAGCAACAGATGAGGTTATACAAGAGCATTTACACGAAGGATTAATTGAAAGAGATACCCAGGAATACATTCGGTTAACCCAGAAAGGTTTAGTTAAATGCAAGGAAGATTGTTGTTGATGATGACGTAGATTCTGGAAGTGCTTTACATGGGATGGTAGCTTTTGCGAGTGCTCTGTTTGGCTTTGTATATGGTGACACATTTTCATTTGTCGGTTACTTCAATGATGCCCCTCATTGTGGCTGGATGGTATTCACAGTGGTATTGAAAAGTTCCAGTCATATTAGGCCTAAACGATAGTTCACCAGAACTATTAGGTTCTATATCTCCGCTAGCCGCAAGTTCATTGCCTGGTTGTGATTGCACAATCATTTCATGCTCTTCATCTGTTGGATTCTGAATCTTTACAATATTGTCTCTGTTAACGATAAATTTTAGGGTTGGATTCGTTGTTCCGCTGTCGTTATCAGACCACCTATATACTTCTTGCTGTTCTGTTACGCCTAATTCAATTACATTACCCTCTCCCGCTCCATCAGTTTTTGTAGCTAGGGCCATTTTGATGCCATAATAACCCACTGAGCTATCTGATATCTGCTGGCCGCTTGCCATCTGAACAGAATTATTGACGTACATCTGCAAAAGTTCTTCAACGCCGCTGAAAGCAATCGCTGACAAGACGAATATTGCTAGGATTACAAATGCCGATGATGTAACGGCACTTTGGTTTCTCGGATGGAAAACCTTCATTGGTGTTAACTATATTACTGTTACGTTGGTTCTATTAAAGAAAGGGTACAAATGCCACTTCTGGAACCCACAAGCGGAATTATGTCTAAATCATATGTTGTTATTGTTACTATGGCCCTATAGTTCTATTAAATAGTCGAACGAATAATAATCTACTGAACTATTGGATTGGCAGAAGCTGAGCTTCATTTCGTGAGTACGATTGCTGTATTAATCTCCATTGTTATTCCTATATATATTGCCATACGCCTAAGACACAGTAACAACCACCGACTTAGAAGTTTGATGATAGTATTAGGAATCTTCGTCGCTGTGCACGGATTATATCATATAACAGATTTCTTTGGATTTTCATTTTTAGCAGAATGGTTGCTTGAGCCAGTATCAGTACTAATACTCATATTCTTTGGATTACTGTATTTGAGAACCTATCAAACAACTCAGGAGATTAAAAGATGATTTTATTTATTATGGTTGCTGGCAATAGTGATTTGTTAGCTTCTGGATTAACACTTGTTCTCCTTTTTGTGGCATTGAGCTTATTCATATGGCTCGCAGTAAGGTCAAGAGGGATCACAACTTTTCAATTCCAGATATCTGTATTTATCATAATCTGGATTATTGGAGAGATAATCGGTGTTTTGCAAGCATATCAGACGATAATATTATCACCATTTTATACATCGCTACCTGATATCAGTCTGCAAATACATGTTTTAGCTATGACTTTCCTAAGTGTAATGCTATGGCTTAGATTTTATTATTCAGAAAGGAGACAAAAACGCTTAATCGATGATATATCTGATAAAAATAGCATAAGTTAGACTAACCTATGTACTGATGGCCATTGAAGCTACTTTAATGATAGAAATCTCTCTGTTAACTTCTCTGCAGCATCCAAGTTATATTCAGCTTCAACCGTTAAGATGTTGTAATCATATTTGACAAGCAGTGATTTAAAGACACTCTGAACCAAATTGTATTTTTTACCGTCTGAAGTGATCTCAATTTTATCAATTAGAAGTAGGCCCTTGTCAAGCAGCCAGTTAATTTTTCTGTAAGCAGTAGTATGTGGAATATTACACTCTTTGATAATATTGTTGACAGGAGTTGCTTTATACATAGAGCGGTCTAGAATCTTTACCATTTCTGCATCTGCCAGAGCTGAAAGAATTATTTGCTTTAGCTTCTGGCTATTGATTATCATCCTAGTGCAATCATGCTATTTGGGTCCCTAACTTATTAAGTTGCTCCCAGGCTGAAGACTTCGATCTACGAAATCATTTGGGCCCGGGACTAAGAGCATCAAAAACATTACATATCTTACTCCGAACGCAAATACACAATGGATAATACCGAAAGGTATGTTAATTCCGGATGGTTTTGGCCTCAAGGACAAATACCGCCGGGAGCTCCACCCATTACTACATTCACACACCACACCAGGGATATACGATTATGTATGTATGTACTTTACATCCATGAATGGTAGGAAGTAGGTAACGTGAGGTGAATAAGTGAGGCACAAAGAAGCTGCCAAATATTCTTCTCCCCACCCTATCCATACGCAACTTTTTACTTCCTTTTTTCTTCCTATCGATCAACTAGATTAACTACTGGTGCAGGCGAGAGAGCCAGTATTTTATATACTACAGAAAAAGGTTAAAAACTTCATCTTATAATACATCACTTATGTAGCAGGGGAATTTAATGGCAAAAATTCTATCCTACAAAAGTATGAGCAAGAAAGAAAATGTCATGGTTATAGTATTGTTGGCTACATCGATAATCGTTACAAATTCGTTTATTATTTTTTTGCCTAATGAGAATAGCAGGTTTTACATTTCTGGGTTAATATCAACTGCTGCAATTGGAGTTGCCTTAGTAATAGCCGTCATAGTAGTATGGAGATACAAAAGAGGTATAAAGAAAAAAGAAGAGGAAAAGCAACAAGTATTCTCACAACAAGACGCAGACACCAGGTCTCATCACTATTATTATGATGATAACAAAATGCATTTGTCGATTTGTTTATTTTTGTTATCCTGGTTTTCTGCTTCGATTATCTGGACATTAGCAGATAACCAATCTGCTGAAATTGTAATAGCCGATGCGCTCTACTATATGGGATATGCATCGTTTGGTTATTTTTTGTACAGTCTGTATTATCATTTCTTTAGAAATGAATTTGAGCCATTCATTCTTATTTTGGTTGCGGTTATTATTTTAATACCTGTAATTTTTATCGTAGACACTATAGTAAGCACCCTAAGGTTGCTATCTACTCAAACAGTAGATGTCTGGGTGGTGGTAAAGAATGCTGCGTATCCGACACTAGATGCGGTGATGATTTTTCCAACTGTTATAATGTTTTGGGGAGCTAGACGCATAACTAGGAGACCCAAAAATCCTATGGAAGAAGAACAGAAATTAGAACAGGAGATAAGTGAGAAAGATACATCTCCTTCAGACTATCTTGTTTCTAATGGCGCCTCCATATACATATTGTTGCTCTTTATAGCTATGATGTTATCAGCTGCAGGAGACACTGGATTTGCATATACTTCAGCATTTGATATAACTACAGTTCAAGATTATGTATGGATGTGGAATATCCTTTATAATAGCGACCATCTGTGTTTGGCTGCAGCGGTAGTTGGCTATAGACACCTTTTTTCCTTTGGTAAAATAAACACCTAGTGTTATAGTGTTATCGCTAATTCTGGTGGAAAATTTATTTAGCAAACTTTGGGGGAGCATAAAGCCTAATAACAAGAGAAGAAATGGTATTGCATGGTAAGCATGACTCTACCTTGTGCTATTGGTCTTGTTTTGATTGGCCTTCTGGTGTTGCTAATGCCTTCACACACGACAATTCAAAATAAGATAGCAACCACTGCATTAGCACAACCATCTGACGGTGCAGGGAAAACATTTGAAATGGACGGACAAATAAGCTCTTTAGTACTTGGAATGCCACCTAATACCAAGACTGTTGATATGACTACGGTACCGAAATTTATTTT
>DASTUU010000031.1:0-10802 GCA_035759485.1 Nitrososphaeraceae archaeon | reverse complement strand
ATTATTGCAGCTGTTGTTATAGTTATTATTTTATCCGTACAGGGATTCGGCATAATTATGCCTACTGAAATCCGTATATTTTTAGAGCTAAGAAAAAAAGAACCCAATAGAGACAAGATAATAAAGTGGGGGATGAGAAACATAAAACTGGCAGGAAGCCAAGGAGTATTTCAAGTAGCATTGATTTTCGTAATGGCAAATTTGGCACTTGGATTCACTCTAATTCCACAATAAATGAAGACAAAAAAGAATCATGAGGAATTTAAAGCACTTAGCAGAAAGCTGGAAGAAGCAGTATCGGATAAGAGCGCTACGGTCAAGATTTCGAATGAAAGTATGCATGTGAATAACTAGAGCAGACTTTTCTGCTCTTGTTGTTTGTTGTAAGCGGACAGATTGTTACTATCTATTATCAGAGAGGAGATATTTTTTTTACCAACTGATTTGCTTCTTGTCAAAAAAATTGTGCCCTGTAGGCCCCCCATCAGCCAAGGTCGCTAACCAAACAGGTGTGGCAGCGCCCTCTTCAACTGATCTTGTCGCTTTGGTCCCTCCCATATCAGTTCGTACCCATCCAGGGCACACGGAATTGACAAGGATATTCGTTCCCCTTAGTTCTGATGCAAGCATTACTGTTAAAGCATTCAAGCTAGCTTTTGATACAGAATAAGCTGGCCAATATCCACCAGAACTAGCCATATATTCAAATTCGCCTGAGCCACTAGAAACATTCACTATTCTTCCATAACCATTCTTTTTCATAAGAGGAATGAAGGCTTTACACATGCGCCAAGCACCAATCAGATTGGTTTGCAAAGTAGCATTTACGGTTTCTAGATTGGTATTTGAAGCGGTTACATTATCTTTATCGATAAGGATGGCTGCATTGTTTACTAATATGTCAAGTTTTCCAAAAGTTTTTTCAACTTCGTCCGAAAGTTTGTCAACACTGACTTGATCTGATACATCCAATTCCATAGGTACGACTTTTTTCATACCATCTCTAGCAAGCTTCCTTGCAGCAGCTTCTCCATTGGCTGAATTTCTAGAGGTAAGAATTACTTCGATTTCCATCATTGACAGTTGCTTGGCTATCTCGAAACCTATGCCTCGGTTGGAGCCAGTTACGAGAGCCACCTGTTGCTTCATACTTCTCAGATTCTTATGTCATCATAATAATTGTTAAGGATATTGAACAAGCTAGAAGAAGGCTTTTGTAGTTAGAGAACCTGGATCCGTTGGGATTTGGACAAGAATTCATTATTTGAATGTAAAGACCAGATTTAGGCTTCATTATGCGAAGTATTGCACATGCATAAGGATTCAAGGGGGGTGACTAATTCAAGTCTTTCGTCGTTGCTATTACTATCGCTCTTGCTTTTACTGAATATATACACTCTAAAGCCAACATGCTTTTGGTAAGAGTTGTATCTGGCGGAGAGATTGATCCATCACCAAGTGCAAGACAAACATCATACATAGATAACAAATGAGTTTGCTCTGCCTAAACATTGCAAACCTTCAATCTAACTCTATCAATAAATATATTATGAGTATCTTTAAGCAAGATAATAGAATTAGATGAAAGCAGCGGTCTACAGAGAACACCACAAAGATCCTAGACAAGTAGTTAAGATCGAGGATATTGATACACCAAAGCCAAAAGGCAATGAGGTTTTGATAAAAGTTGAAGCGGCATCATACAACTATAATGACCTCTGGGGCATTTGGGGCGAACCAATTAAGATTCCAATGCCTCACATATCAGGAAGCGACATTGCTGGATCAATTGTTGAAGTTGGCGAGAATGTCACTGAAAATGTCAAGGTAGGAGATAGAGTGGCCTCATACCCAAACCTGACTTGCAGGGTATGCTATGAATGTACATCTGGAAGAGAATTTGACTGCCGTAGCAGGCAAGTATGGGGCTTCCAGACAGGCCCACTCTGGGGCGGTTTTTCGCAGTATACACATCTACCAGAGGTCAATGTGGTAAAACTCCCAGATAATGCATCCTTCAATGATGCCGCGGCAATCTCAATGGTAGGCATGACTGCATGGCACATGCTTGTTACCCGAGCGAAAATAAGGCCCGGACAGATAGTTCTGATTATGGGCGGAGGAAGTGGAATGGGAATAGCCGGCATACAAATTGCCAAGTTATTCAATTGTGATGTTGTTGCTACTGCAGGCAACAAGGATAAAATGGACAAGTGCTTGAAGCTTGGTGCTGACTATGTAGTCAATCATCGGGAGCCCGATTGGTTCAAGAAGGTGCGCGAAATAACAAACCAGCAAGGAGTGGACGTTATCTATGAGCATATTGGCAAGACTGTATTTCCACAAGAAGTTGGGCTATTGAAGATGGGCGGGACACTCGTGTCTACTGGCGCGACCACTGGCTACAACTCGACAATTGACCTCCGATATCTTTTCTTTAAAGGGATCAATCTACTTGGGGCAACTCAGGGAACTAAGGCAGGCTTGGAAGAAGTATTAGATTGGGTCAGCAAGGGCAAGATAAAGCCGGTGATTGATACAATCCTTCCATTCAACAATATGGTTGAAGGGCATCTCAAGATGGCAGATTCGCAGCTATTTGGCAAGATATTGACCACTCCCCATAGACTCTAAGGGAATTCAGAAATGATGTGATTTAGAGTAGGAATTGAGATAAATTCATCAATAGGAGAACATGTAGATAAAGCGTCGTTGAAGGTTCATCTAGAGGTTAAACGCTAGTTTCTTTTCAAACTAGCTATATAGAATCCTTCTAAAAGAACGGATAGTAGCGCGGGCCAGTTGGGATTTGCATATCAAATACATTTGAATCCAAACCTGGAAGGCTTTTTAGCTAATTGTTTATTCTTTCTAATGGTAAGCTTGGAAGGTACTTCGGATCTATGAAGCCTCATAGAAAGAAGATATAGCATATATAATAATATGGGCATCATAAAAGCCAAGTAACGGGAGGAGATTCTTTCTTCATAGAGACTATTAAATAAAAAAGAAAGAATATGAAAAAATAAAAAAAGAGTAAGAAGAACTATTTTCTTCTTCCTTTAACATATTCTATCTATAAAACTAACTATGGTTTGGCTTCATAAACTATGTTTAGAGGTGTCTCAAGCACTCTTTTGAAATGAGAAAAGCCACTCTTCATTGCTACATCTCTTATTCTGTTTTCTCCTGCTTGTGCTCCTAATGCAGGTCCATTGAAAGCTAATGAATTGGGAACACATATCAGCGTAGAGGCAGCATAAAAGGTACTTGCTACTGGATTTACATTATTTTCTAATTCATTTTGTGCAAATGGTTCTACAATCATGCAAGTACCAGTATTACTATTATTATCTATACTACCATCATCATCTTTCTTGATAACGTTTATTGTATGAGCTAATGCTCCTGCAGGATCTCCCATATCATGCAAACAGTCAAAGAATGTTACAAAATCATAACCACTGCCTGGAAATTCTGATGCCGACGATACTTCAAATTTTACGTTATCGATATTCTCTTTTTTTGCAGTTTCCTTTGCTTTTTCAATTGATTCTTTGTGAAAATCAAATCCTATAAAGGTGGACTTTGGATATGTTTTTGCCATCATCGAAGTAGTAATACCAAAACCACAGCCAACATCTGCTACTTTAGCGCCTTTTTTTAGTTTTTCAAAAACGGACCCGTTATCTAATGCTGGAATCCACGAATTAATCAAGTTACCAATGTAACCGGATTTGAAGAATTCAGCAAAGCCTTCCGCCATGAAAGGATTATGATCCATCCACGAAAGGGTTCTTTCTCCTCTAAACATCTTTAAAAATTCCTCTTCATCCTTAAAGTATGACTTTATAGCTTTGAAAATACCTTGTAGATATACGGGACTATTTTCATCAGCTAATGCTAAAGCGTGTTCGGGGGGCAACCTGTATTTTTTTCTGCTAGGATCGTATTCTATATATCCACTTGCTACCTGATTTGCTAACCATTCAGTCACTAACCTCTCAACAGTTCCAGTTTTGTCAGCAAGTTCTTTGACTGAGATTGGACTATTTGCTCGCACCATTGCTCTATACAAGCCGAGTCTTTCTCCAATAATTACAAGTATGGCAGTAGAGCTGCCTGCGATATCTCCTACTGCTTTATTCATGAATAACTGGATTTTGTTTTGATCAATAGCGTTTTGATTTGCTTCTTGTTGACTCATGTCAACAGCGTTTCTTGATATTATTATTTAAGAATAGTCGTTTACCTGCGTCTTACTGTAAGCAAAATTTTCAAAGTTCAGAGGTGGGAACAAAGTCAATGAGATTGCTGACCAGTTTGGATCAGAATAGGGTGCTGAGGGATTTCCTTTTATTTCCTGTTTTGATATTCTACTGTAAGCTTTCTGATGAATCAACCCTTTTGATTATGAGATCGTGATACTCCGAGAAACGATCTTCAAGATTTTCTGGTACTGCTTTGTAGAGACACAGTACAGTTATAGGCATTTCCAATCCTTTTATTGCTTCATTCGACATGTTTTCAAGCTGTAGAGCGTCCTCATATCTTCCCTGTTCGATTAATTTAGTTGGCAAAGTGGCCAAGACATTTAATCCATTTTTTGATTTCTTTTTTGCCAGTTCTACAATATTGCGTATACTATTCAGACTAGGCATGATAGAAAAGCTGCCATCATCAGAAAAACCTTCATCGGCTGGAATTATTATTATATCTTGTGAGTTGAATAGGTAGTTTACATTTTCGACTTTATTAATTGATTCTATGAATTTCTGTTGCTCTTTTGTGTAAATAAGCAAGACATTAATCTGATTGCGATCAACGCCTCGTCTTACAGACGCATTAACAATCTCATTTAATTGAGATTCATTATTATATGTAAAGACTGCATGGTCACGATCCTTCATTTCTAAAATAAGGTCACCTACATAATCCATCTTGTTGTACATGGCTTCTTGCTCCTCGAGGAATTGATTTATCAAGTGTCTTAGAAGCTCAGGTTTACTAGACATTCCCATACTTTTAGCCCTAGGTGTTTGCAGGAATTGATCCAGTCTTTTGATCAGGAGTTTTGGAAGGTGGACATAATACCAATCCTTGCGCCCCATAACATGGGTAGGTACTATGTGTTATTATAGCATTGTCTTGGATGCATATATTCTGGATGAATTGATATGAAAATTACCACTTCTCAGAGAACTGTTATAGATCTTGAGAAAAACTATTATCTTATCCAACTGTAATTTTTTAATCAGACGTTTGTTCTAACAAGTTAATAAAGAGAAAGAAGGAAAGTTGTAATGATGAGTTTAACTATAGTAGCTGATGTTCACTGGCGGCTGCTACTGCTACTACTACCACTACCACTAGAACAATATGTGTCTTATAAATATACAGTGATATTTACTCATTCTTGTCAAGTTGCCATTTTGGCCACTCTTTCAAGGTAGAAGCGGGAGATGTTGCTAGAGATCTGATCGAGGCAGTCCTCTACAGCAAAGTGACCTGAATCAAGCCTGTATATCTCGGCGTTGGGCAAATCCTTCAGGTAAGCTTCGCCGCCTTCTCGAGTAAAAAATATGTCGTCCTGTCCCCAGAAAATTAGAGTCTTGGGCTGGTGCTCACGCAGGAATTCTTGCCATTGTGGATAAAGTGCGACATTGGTGCGGTAGTCATAGAACAAATCCATCTGTACTTGTCGTGCATTAGGACGTTCCATGAATCGAAAATCCATGTTCCAGTTATCAGGGCTAATAAGCTCTGGGTTTTTGTGGCCATTCAGATATACTTGTTTGATAGCGTCAAGCTGTAGAAAGGCTGTGAGAGGTGCCTCAGTCTCTGATGTGCGTTTCTTCCATAGCGCGTTGCGGAACCCATCCCAAGCTTTGGTGAAGCCAACTTCGTATGCGTTGCTGTTCTGGATGATAAGCCAATCGAGCCAATCTGGATGACGAGATATGATTCTAAAGCCGACCGGCCCACCATAGTCTTGCATGTAAAGTCCAAAGTGTGTAAAGTCTATAGATTTCAAGAATTTCTCTATTATCTCAGAGAGTCGATCAAAGGTGTAGTTGAATTCATACGGACTTGGCAAGTCGGAGTTTCCAAAACCAGGGTAATCAGGCGCAACGATATGGAAACGGCCGGCTAAGGCAGAAATAAGGTCACGGTATTGATGAGAAGAGGCAGGAAAGCCGTGAAGCAATACCAACTTAGGATTGGTTGGATCCCCAGTTTCCCTATAGAAAATAGAGACCTCATCAACTGTTATCCTCTTGCACAGTGTCCTTGTATTGCGTTTTTCTTGATTTGAAACTTGTTTATTCATATCAAACGAAAATCGCTTTTTTTATTTAAGAATAGTCGTTTACCTGCGCCTTACTGTAAGCAAAATTTTCATCAAGTTCAGGATTGTACTTTGCAAATTCAAAGAAGATGTCAGTATATTATAGTATATTACACCTTATCGTGGAGACTTGCTACCCTTCAATGCAATACTATGTAAAAATCTAACTGCAATACAAGACGTCAATGGATAAAGTATCGTTATAAATCTAATAAAATTGAATATCTTTCTTAGTCATATATAGGAAGAAATAGTCGTGTTCCTTGTGATCGAAGGAAGAATAATAAATCTGAGAACTCTCAGGAATTCTGACGCTTATTCTATTTACAAGAATGCAAAGGATAGAGAAATTAGCATGTATACTCATCTTCCATACCCCTATAGACTAAAGTATGCGCGTGATTTCGTCAGATTGTGTCAAGAGCATTACAAAAATAAAACAGACTATGAGCTAGGAATAGAATCCAAGAAATCTGGCGAGATAATTGGTATGATTAGCCTAATGCATATAGATAATAAACATAGAAGTGGAGAAGTAGGTTATTGGCTCGGAAATCGATATTGGAGAAGAGGAATTACAAAAGAGGCTCTAAATCTTATTCTTGAATTCGGCTTTAATAATCTAGAATTAGTTAGAATTTATGCTAAGGTCCTACAGCCTAATCTACCCTCGATCAGACTACTGGAAAGTGCGGGTTTTAGATATGAAGGTAGAATTAGAAAGAGTGTTTTTAGGGAGGGAAGTTGGTTTGATGAATTACAATTTGCTTTAGTAAACGAGCATTTCAGAGAGAACTGTTGATATTAGCTTTAGGGTTACTTGCGTGCTATATCACACGCCTAAGATGACTGGTTTGGTTCATTAGGCTTAAAATGCAAATGTTCTGGTCCTCCTCCCTGCATATAATCTGGTTCTAATGATTTATCCTCCTTAGGTTCTGCCACATTTAACTCTCCAATAATCCCTTTCTAACACACGTCCATCTTTTCCTTGACCGCAATCATCATGGAACAATCCATACTTTACTGAATGTGTAAAGTCAATCTTTAAATTAAACATAACAAGGTAGAGAAGTTATAATATATGGTATGTTATCGATAGTCCATAGTATGTGTACAATGCGATGTAAGACAATTTTTTCTGCTTTCCACAAAATTCAGAGGTTGACAAATGTTGCAGGCGTCTTTCTTTTTCTTCTACTCTTTCTTAGCCTAGTGGTTGATATTCAGTTTGTCAGCCAAGATAATACAAGAAGCAATAACAGGCATATTATTAACACTGCTGCCTATGGACAATTAACAAATACGACTGCTACTATTAGTAGTAGTAATAATAGCAGCAACAATCTCCAAAACGCTTCTTCCTTTATAATAAGGGGGGTTATTGGAAGCACAATAGCTAGTACTGCTGCCAATAGTGACCAAGGAAATCAGACTAGTCAGGAGGAGGGAACACAGCGATATCTAGTCGTCTCCGGGAGGTGGAGGATGGCTGTCAACCAGAGTATTGTAGAAAGGTTCGTTGCAAATTTGACTATTGTAGGAATTGATGGAAGAGGTCCATCTTATAACGTCATAATAGAAGACGTAGGAGGCTCTAGTGATTTTCGAAGGAGCGGTAATGCCATCACTAGCGAAATAACGGCAAACATCTATCCAAGTAGCAACAAGTCCGCAAACATCATAGCACCGATTCAGGTAGAGGTCAGAGGTAATAATATAATCCAAATAGTTCCTCTTGGAATAGGTGAGAGAATGTTGGGGAATGAGGAGGAGATTCAGGAATCTCAACTTCCGATCTTGCGCTCCATTGATAGGCAAGCTGTCTACGGCATAGTACAAACCAGAGAAATAACAGGATAGTGACATTGAATTAGATTCTGGCAAGCAAAATGCTACGAAGAGAAAAGAGATTGTCTTTGTCCATTCTAACGTTTGGACTTTTCTATTAAAAACTTACCAGTGATAGCACTGTTATAATTGTGCCCTCTCTCTCCCTCTCTGGCTGGTTTAGCCATTGATTCAGATATTCTATCACCTTGGCTTGCGCCATTCGATCTGTTGCTGCTTGAAGCTCAATTGTCGAATTTCTCATTCTGAGCATTCTTATATTCAAATTCAAAATGTGAATCGATGGATTAAAGTAATAGTCCCTTGTACGAATGTGGTATCACTTCATGATCTTCCTCCTTTTCTTCTTCTATTCCACTCGATCTTTCGATTTTTCTCCACGTATCTTTAAGCTGAACAGAGGCAAAATGCATGAAAATCTGCATGTAGGTGGGTTCGATTGTAGAGCTCTAAAGATTTTATATATAAATCAACCACTACTTCAGGCCGGCTCAGATTGACTTGAAATTTGTAATCACTTCTTATAGACTCAGATGGCTAAGTGTAAATCCTATGAGATTAGCATTGTGCTATTGAGCTCTTTAAAGTCTCCTTACCATATAAAATGTCGTCGTGCTCATACAATCTTGATAAAGAATTCACAAATTCGCAAAGATTTTTAATAATAAATATCCAATTTAGAATTGGATAGGAGTCATTTATAGTTTTAAGATTGAGAAAACGTAAATATTTGATTCGTAATATTAACACCATGCAACCTTCACAAAGTACTGCTAGTTGGAGACCAACTATGCTAGATTCCATAAAATCAGGCACTGTTTGTGGACTTGTTGCAGCATGGGCGATTTTTGGATTAATATTGGCTGCTGGTGGTCAGCTCGGGCTGCCACCTGGAACATTTTATCAGATGGTTGGCGTGTCACTAGGACAAAATGCGGAATGGCCCGCAATCTATCTAGGATTTGTACTCCATATGATAACTGGCGCTATAATTGGAATTATTTACATGATAATCTCTGACAGGATAAGACAGCTTCGAATAGATTCTACCTTTAAGGCATTTGCAACAGGAGTTTCAACTGGTATAGTAGTTTGGGCAGTTCTGTTTATTCCATTGCACTCTATCCTCATAGAGCCAATTCTGCGAAATATGCTTTTGACATCGCCAGTAGGATCTCCTACGCATTTAACAGCTGAGAGACTAATCCAGATGTCGGATTCTATCCTATATGGTGCACTGGCTATACATTTTATGTTTGGGGCCGTACTTGGGTTTATGGCTAGGATAGCAACGTCCTCACGAGGCCTAATAGAAAAGGAAGCGGAGGCTGAAAAACCCGACAAGAATGATGCTTCATTAACTCCTAATGTTGGTTGATATTCCTATTTTGCCATTATTATTATGTTGTCGTATGTAAAAGTGTAAGATACTGAAATTGGAACAAGTATCATCGGTGGGCTCGTGAGGATTTAGATAAAAATTCATTTGAATCTCGAGACCAAAACTACTATCTAAACTTAATTCTCAGATGGATGCGACCTTTCGCAAAAAAAAGTTTATGGTTAGAAGCTCCAACTAGCAATCCACCTGCAAGGATTAAGACTATCCCAGAGAGAGGTCGTGTTTTCTGAAGCACATATTCAACATATGCTCAGTTAACTGTCAATAGTACAAAAAGCATTACCATTTATGTTAAACGCCAAAAAAGTGAGCGTGAGAAATGTTACAAATGAGGGTGCTTGTGTTATTAAGAGGAGACATGACAACGACAACAACAAAATAAAGTTAAAACCAAAGTCGAAAAAGAAAATTACCAAAAATATATTGATAACACTGCAAAATAAAAGGGTCTTTACCAATAGCCAAATTTCGGAAGCATTGAGACATGTAGTACCATTCCCTCATCGCAAATACAATAAAAGTATCAGGAGATTTTATATCCATCCTCTCTAAAAAGCCGATTAGCCTTCTTTCATATGGGTCGCGTGTTGCTTACCTCTTGATTGCAGCGCGAAATAGTTCAACACTTTATCCTTGGAGAAAAGAGAGTATCGTAGATAATGCCTCATCTAGCTTAACACTCGAAGCTTAGATTGCACAAACGATTTTGGCTTTCCGTCCTTGAACACATCCTTCAGCATATATCACATTAAAAAAGAACCAGCGGCTAGTGGCACTGGCTCACACTCTTTTTCCAACTCCGTCAGTTCATATTCCACCCTTAGTGGATATTCTGATATAATTCTTCTCTTAATAATACCTAATTTTTCAAGCCCATTTAAACACTGAGTTAGAACCTTAGAACCTTTAGCGTAATGCCTTCTATATTTTCCAAAAAGCGATCAAATTGCGTCGAGCCTCAAAACATTTCTCTTAATGATGTACTATAACTTATTTGTGGTTTCCTCCAAAAGTGATAATGGAGGTTCTTTGAACAAGTCTAAATTTTAGATAAACTCGTCTTTGATGTATATGGAAAAGACCTAAATCATAAGTTGAGGAAGTTATAAAACGACTAAATGACTCATCATACCCCCGAACATAGAGAATTGGCCGAGCTCAATCTAAAGGGACAAGGTGGCAGCGACAGAGCAAAATGGC
>DASTUU010000030.1:0-2281 GCA_035759485.1 Nitrososphaeraceae archaeon | reverse complement strand
TCCCCTCCTTGTCTAATCTTGTCCTTTACTTCTTCCTCAACAGAAGACGTTTCAAATACTTCGAATGTCTCCAAGTCCATTATCTGAAGGGTGTTGCCAGAAATAGATATGACTTGCCCACTCCTTTTGTTTATTAGAGGGACTTCTACATTGGATGAAACAGGAGAAACTAGACTATGTTTAGACCCATCAAATACTCCTATGGCAGCAACTCGGGCTTTTGCTGACCCGTGTTTACCTGGTTTGCTATGATCATATGATACGATTCTGCACGGCTCATTATCAATAATTATGTAAGATCCGACTTTTAGACTGCCAAGGTCCATTGGCTTGCTCAATGCAAACGATCAGAGTTTAGGAATTCTTATGGCTATTTAACGGTTCTGTTTTAGCTATCAATAGGCCAATTATCTCGTTATCCTGCCACTATTTTAGTTTCTCCAGAATAGACAGACTCACAAGGTTATTGAGAGAAATGCCTTTTCTAGCAACATCTCTGCGGGTTTTGTCGCAGTATTTTAGGTCACTTTGGTGAGTTTTGTCCCCTTCTAGCTCCAGCACTACAATGTTTTCTGAATAAGGAAATGCAAATTTCGTAGGTTCGGTTGAAAAGAATTGCATGTGCGCTAAGCTAGCCTTTTTTACTCTATCCCTCTTGGCAAGGACGTCTGCAAAGTCGCTTATTTCAGCTTTATTGTGCTTGTACCTTGTAAAATACATGGAAATGTAGTTTAATTTGTTTGCGGCTCTTTCGAAAAGGGACTCCTTTAGATTAAATATAAACATCGATTTGTCAGAATTGATTTTGCTTATTTCGTGTGTGATGCTGCCAAGATCATCGAAGGATGCAAGGATATAATGATAAGCTTTATTGGGGAAGTAGGGAATGCTTTCTGACGCAAACGTAGCAGTGACGAAATAGATATCAGATATAGATTGTTCCCAAGCATGGGGCAGAAGGTTCGATGCCGCCGGGCTTTCATGAGGTACGCAGATATAGCCGTGAACAAACGAGGCTGTGCAGGCCAAACTTAGGTAGGTTGCATCAACTAAGTATTTATACTAATATGTAATAAAGTTGATACAAGGAACAAAATTACTATAGTACCTGTATATATAGTAGGTTGTCCCCTTCAATGGGAACATTTTCTTTGTTTGTCATGTTAGCCTTTTGGTACTTTTTGCTATATCCCATTTGGAAGAATTAGTAGCTTTCAAATTTCTCCCATAGAATGGTAAAAGTGAGTAACAGTAAATCAGATATATTACTCCCTTCGGATCCTGTACAATGCTCTTGATGGCTGCCACAAGTCGATTTCGAAGCGGCAGACTAATACACTCACGTGTTAATAAATACCGAATCTGCTCGTGTCCATTTGTAGCTCGTATTATTTGAGAACTAAAATCCTCCATGTTGTCTGGCGGTCTGAAGTAAACAAGGGCGTGATCATTGTAAACTACCTTAAAACCAAGTTCAACAACCTTGCACTGTAAATACAGGTCTAACGCAATCACGTCCTCTGGTATTGTGATTCTCTTTGCTACCTGGGACAAAATGGATAAAGCCCTGCCCATAGCTGTATACTTCGACAATCCACTTTTTCTTACCCACCTAAGCCATTCAGCAATAAACACAGACGCTCTAGATACAGCTGATTCTTTTAGTACAAGGGGCTTCGAGTTGGAAGCACATAATCCAACACCATCACTTATTGATTGAACTAAATTCGCTGTGGTAGAATTACTGATAATTATGTCGGCATCGTACAAGACGATTATTTCTCCTATTGCTTTTTTGAAAATTTCATTCCAAGCGGCTGGTGCTCCTCTTCTGTTATCGTGGTGTAGTAGCTTAATGCTCAACGAGGGATTTTCTGCTGCAAGTGCCTCCACTAATCTACAGGTATTATCTGATGAGTCATCAGAGATAATAATCTCACAGATTGCAAAATCCTTTGAGGGGATTATTCTATTATCTTCTCCATTACTGCTATTGCTGTCTTCTCTCTTTTCATAACTATTATCATTGTTAGTGGGTTCGGGATGGGTATCTAACTTGTTTAGCTCAATAATTGACCTAAGGAGATTTGCAATATTCATCTCCTCGTTATAGGATGGAATTCCCACTGTTACCCTCTTTTTGCCTGTTGCCAACTCTTGCACCTGTCTTCACAATCTACTTCTATTCATGGTATAATATAATGCATGGTCAGCAGGCCGGACCTGTTCTTTATCAATAGGTATTCATAGGATAGAATAACATTAAACTTATAGATTTGGG
>DASTUU010000029.1:0-1160 GCA_035759485.1 Nitrososphaeraceae archaeon | reverse complement strand
AGAACCTGCGATTCCTACGCCTCTTTTTGGATCAAATTGATATCCGTCACCAACGAACTTTAGTTTCTTTTCTGGATATCTCAATGTAAATCTCTTGATAAGAAGATGCTTTGATCCTGATTCAATAGCTTTGATGAAACCACCTGCAGAGCTGGTCATGTTGACAACATACTTCCTGGTCCCAAAATCCCACCATAAACTAGCGACAACGCGACAAAAATATTGATGAATGCCAATACTATTAGTTTGTACCAACCCGTATGCAATAATATATCGATTCTAATCCTAGGATTGATACCTCGTGGTAGAAGGACCAGCATTATCATACCAAGGGTTTTTATAGTAAACCAGAATATTGCATTCACAGTAGTTGCATTATATATTTTATCTCCGGTGTATCCTGGTATGATTTCCTCTGGAAATATTTGAGGTCCTGCCCATCCACCTAGAAACAAAATAACGAACAAAGCAGCAAGGGCATACAATTTAACATAAGTTCCCAATTGAATCAGTCCATAAATCATTCCTGAAGTTTCAGTTAGCCATCCTGCAACAATCTCACTTTCGGCTTCAGGTAGATCGAATGGAATTCTTTCAAGTTCTGCCAGTGAAGAAATATAGAATACAAATGCGCTTATTGGTAAAAATAATATGAACCAGTATGGATATTGAGCTTCTGCTATGTCAGTGAGATTTAACGATCCTGCAAGAATTACTACTGAAAGAGCAGAGAGGATAAATGGAATTTCAAATGCGATCATCTGATGAAGAGCACGTAGCCCACCGATGAATGGATATTTACTGTTACTAGCCCAGGAGAATAAAAGTGCAATAAGAGGGAAGAATCCCAAAAATGCAAATACTGCTATTATGCCAACATCAAGATCTGCAACAACCCATCCAGGAGCCGCCGGAATTAATGATACCACGGCTGCTGATGTAACTACAAAAGCGACAGGCGCTGCCCAAAATATTAGTTTGTCAGCACCAGATGGTACTATGATTTCTTTTGAAATTAATTTCAACCCATCAGCTATCAACTGCAAAATACCTTCTATCTTTCCTGCATATAGCGGTCCGATTCTCAACTGCATTTTGGCAAGGAACTTGCGTTCGATAAAAATAGTGGCAGCAGCAAGAAGAGCAGCATAGGTAAATCC
>DASTUU010000028.1:0-5488 GCA_035759485.1 Nitrososphaeraceae archaeon | reverse complement strand
GGAGTTTCGTAACCGTTTATCTATCTGCTGCCGCCTTCCCACGCAGAAAGGACAATCACAGTTATTCGTCTTCATTCTTCCCGCTTCTGTCTGTTTTGTTTCCTTCTTGTAATGAGGGAAATATTAAATCATAAAAAAAGAAAGGAGAAGTCTTTTTCGTACCGCTACACTAATGCTAGTCGTCGATTTGATGAACTTCTCTAACACCTATCGGCATGCTTTCGGCTCTCTGTCTGAGTGGCACTCTCCACTACCGTAGTATGCGGTATTTGCTCCGATGAGTTCAGAGTCTGAGCTTGCGAAATCTGATCTTACGTCTCCGAATACTTGGCCACTTACATCACTTCCATAATAAGTTTCCTTACCTTCATTCGAATAAAATTCTCCAAGTCCACCCTGTGTTAATTGATCCTCTTTACAATGCGGAGCTCCCGGTTTACAATTTGGGCTTACCTTGTCTGCTAATGCTTGTTGTATTGTTGTCGTCATTATTACTGTTGTTGCTAATATTGCAGCTACTGCAAATATTGCTATTGTAACCTTCATTGCCTAACGTTATTCTGACAAACATATAAGTTATACCTTTGACCGGTCATTATTCCTTTTTTCCGTGCGATAAGGGACAATTGTCGAATAATACCCTAACTAGAGGAACACAGGCTATACTTTTTCCTTTAGTCCTCACGTATAGGCCTCCGTCCGTAAACTGTGTAATCTTTTATCTTAATCCCCTTCTCCGAAAGAGATTTGAAACTATCTTTGTAATTTGGTTTCTTCTTTATAGCTACGTCGCCATACCCAGGTAAAGGAGTTGTAGATATCGCAGGTTCAAAGTTATCCAGCGTCTTAGGTTCCTGCAGTTGTTGAACTTCTTGTAAGTCTTCTATCAAGGAAATATTATGACAGTGGTTGCAGTACAAGGAAAGACTATCCATTCGTATAACCGCGTTGTAATTGCAATAGGAACAATAAACCTCTTTTCGTCATAGATTACGACCTTCTTATACTTGTTATTTGTATAATATTTCTTATTCGTTTTACTTAATATCATAAAGCTGAACAGATAAACGAAAGGCGTCCAAAATATCGTTGTGGGCACTCCGTGTTTTGTCAAGTTTATAGTCAATTGATACCGCTGATCTTAGTGAAGTTATCAAATTCTCAAAACGTGGGTGTATCATTATAAATCCCTTGTCTAGTAAAGCTGATAATTGCTGTAACATTTTTACATGATTGACTGAGAAGGGAACGGGTATCACCCTCATTACCGTAGAGGGTTTAATGTTACTCTTGCTATACTCTGCTAACTTACTAAAGACATACTTCTCGTTATCTGACTCATGAAACATTCTCTTAAGTGGTTTCCATATCACAGGGTTCGCAGCATCACACCACAAAGTAGAGATACCCCACTTCTTTTTAATAGAAAACACTCTATCGATAACATCCTGATACTCCGCGTTCTCAATTTCGATAGCGTCTAATACCTGTACTTTTCCATTGGAATATCTAGTTACTACGATAGCAGACATACTTGAACCACCGAAAGCAGGATCTAAACCTACCGATACACTTGAAGGTATTATCTGATCAGGGTCATAGTCTGCAGTTATACATTTGTCAATACTTGCCATTGAAAAAGTATTTCCAATTCCGCCTGTATACGCAAGACAGTATTCGCGGTTCCATGAAGGCGACAATTTGGCATTGGAAATTTCGTCCCTCGAATAGAGTTTGTCAATTCCGTACGAGTAGTCCAAGAAAAGTTTCTTATAGATGCAAATATCGATAGGTTCGCGCTCGATTTTCTCGAATAAACCCCCTGGCATATTTGGAGTTGATACCATAACTAGGAACGGATCTGATTTCTTACTTCATCTTGCTGGCCTACAGGGAAATGGTCCGCTTCGTCTAGGAAGATAAACTTAGGATTTGTTAGACTTCTAAACGAACCTAAATTGTGACTTGGATATGCCTGTATTTCGCAGCCGTTAATTTCCAACACTGATTCTTTACTATCAAAATAAACGCCGTGAGGTTCTAGCATAGAACGCATACGACCGATTAACTTTTTACTCAAATCCCAGTTGGGTCCCGTAACAATTACCATTTGACTATCTCTATACTCCTCAGGCTTACTCATGGCCAACTTAGGTTCCAATAAAATGAAATAAACGAAATAATTTGTTTTCTTTGGGCGGTGTCTCTAAGTCGTTTACCTATCATACGCCTTTATTAAATCCCATAACACGCAGAGATGACTGAATTATACAAAGAGTCTGATAAGTGTACGGAAGAAATGAGTAGATACTGGTTAAATCACTTTTGGACGAACCCATCATCAGGAAATAACATAGAAAAACAAGAACATCAAGAACAAGAAGAGTAAAAACTAGAAGGCAAAAATCTTAACAGGTCAGAACATATCTGCTTAGCACAAATTCAGTTTATAGCATAAAAGATAGTGAAAAAACAACTAGATTTTAGTTTCAGAATAAGGCTCAACCCTATAGTCAACCACTCTAGGCACATTCTCCACTACTAATAAGGATTGTTAATCGGCTTGACCTTCACTTGCCCCTTCTCATACATATTTTTCTTAGCAAGACATTTCTTAAGTTGCCGGTTCGAACACTTATCGATCCGTTTATTTATTGTATATTTGATATCAAGAATCTACCGGCTCTTCAAACCCTTGTTTAGAGATAGTTAAGATTGCCTGAAGAGGAGTTTACATTTGATTATAATGGAAAATGTGATGGGAGCCAGAGTTTGGACTTAGAAAAAGCAAAAGTAGAGATAAAGAAAGATAGTGACTCACTCTACTTCATTAATTCTGTGTTTGGAATAGGCATTTGAAAAATGTTCTGAAATAGATACGGAGACGTGATAGCATTTACTGATAAGTCTGTTCAACCAACCTACAAAAATACAACTTGTTCAGGTGGTTTAAATTGCCTAATGGCTCTATATACTACTATTACGTCAATAAAAGTTGAAAAGCCACTAAACAACAAGAAAGTGATAACAGCAGACTCAACTACCTGTTCTGTCTGTCGCAACAATTACACAGATATTATTACAGATTCTGAATCTGGTGAGGTAGTTTGCAGTAATTGTGGTATAGTGATCACTGATAAGTCTGAAGATATTACTAATCCTGAGTGGCGTGCATTTACAGCCGAAGAACAGAACAAAAGAGCAAGAACAGGAGCTCCAACTTCTCTAGCTAGACATGACAGAGGTCTTGCTACAATAATATCAAAAACTGGCAGAGATGCAAGTGGACAGAAATTAGATAGTGCAATGCATTCGACGTACAAGAGGTTAAGCACATGGGATTATAGAATAAGTCACTATGACTCACTAGATAGAAATCTATTTCGGGCTTTCTCTCAACTTTATGCATTAAAAGATAAGCTTAGGCTCTCAGAAACGATAATTGAGAAAACAGCATATATCTATAGGAAGGCAGAAGACAGAGGATTGGTTCGTGGTAGAAGTATTTCAGGAATGGTCGCTGCAGCAATATACATAGCATGCAGAGAGATCGGAACACCTAGAACTCTCAGAGAAATAGCTGCAATTAGTAATGTAAAACGCAAGAATATAGCTCGATGTTGCAGACTGCTGATAAGCGAGCTTGACCTCAAAGTGCCGATGGTCGATCCCATGAAATGCATTGTCAAAATTGCAAATAAGGCTAATCTATCGGAGAAGGTAACACGTCAAGCCATGAGTATGATGACAGAAATAATTAAAAGTAAAATATCTGCTGGAAAAAATCCAATGAGTTTTGCAGCAACCGTACTTTATCTGTCATCTTTGAGGGTCGGCTGGAATACAACGCAGCTTGATATAGCAAACGCTGCAGGAGTAACGGAAGTAACTATTCGAAATAGAATAAAGGAGCTAAATACTACGGTTGGTATCGCAGTTTAAAAATCAAAGTAAAATATGTCAATACTTATTAGAAAAGATCTATTCAAAAGTAGAATGAATCGTACCTCTTATATGAAATAGTGTCTAAATTGTCAAAACCCGTTAGAACATTTTGTAAATGCATCATTGGGTTAGCTGACGATTTAGGCTGTCTTATAGATATGAGGCCCTTAATATCGAAGTGCTCTGATGGGTAAGCTTAGCCTAGGTCTGTCTGTATATTACTTATACTATTTCTACAATCGCAAACCTATTTCCTACAGAAGTAACTTAATCTTAACTTTGTGTCCGTATATCAGAGATATTTAGTAGTTGGATCTAGGAATAATCATAATATTGCTCTACTCTATGAAAGAAGTATTGAAGCGGCCAATACATCTTAATTATGCATAATACTAATAGATATTGAGTATTTTGCAAAACAAATGTAAAAGCTGTAACCTAACGATCCATCCTAACTTTATAGGACATCACAAATGTGGTTATGCGAATTGTCCTATTTGTAAAACAGCAGTCACAAATTCCGGATATTGGCGTCATATCAAATCACATCCAGGACATGAGAATGATAATCCCCCTCCACCAAGAATGAGTTCGAACTTCGGTAATACGAGGGAAAATAGATTTAGTCGACAGTGTGCTTAAACAAGAACAGTCTGAGTTAATAACTAAATAAACCCTGTCCTCAGTGTATAATTCCTTATTTCGCTCCACAATAGAGATGTGGATTCATTCTTGTACTATACTTATTTTTTAAATGAATGAACTATACCATAAGTTAGAGGTATTCCTCATGATCTTCCTGAACTATCCCGTCTTCAGCAGCCGCGCCGGGTGGTGTCGGTATCGGTGTTAGGGGTAGGTTTAACTTCCTTTTCCGTTCTTCTTCGCTCCTTTGCAATGCTAAATACTGCGCTTCCTTCGGTTCGTCAAGTTCAAGTTCTTGCGGTAGTGCCTGCATTAACTCATAGCGCTCCTGTTGCTCTAGTTCGGCGTGTTTTTGTTTCTCCAGCTCGGCACGCTCTAGTTTCTTCCTATATTCATACGCTGCCTTTCTCCCTACGTTTCTATCTATCTCAAGCGGGTCAAACTCCGATACTACTGCAAAGACAACTATTCTGTTATTCTTAAGTGTGTGTTTAATTCTAGCGGATTCCCTTTCAAACTCATCTGCTAGTAAACACATTGCTTGAGCTTCTAGTTCTGTTATCTGAGTTTCCTTTTCAAGTACTGGAGTGATATAGTCCTGCTGCCATGTGTTGGGTAAAGGTTCATCAGTAATTATTATTGAAGGTGCTGAATCCTGCTTACCTTCCCGTAATTCTATATCCTGCCGCATACTATCCTCGATACACTGACTAAAAGGCTTATCCTCGGCAGACATTACCTTCTCCCACTTCTATATTTTAAAACTTAATTAGAAGCAAACGTTGCTTAGATAGAGATATTCTAGTTGCCCTATAAGATAATCGATGGCAAGATAGAACAGCTGACATATTCTGTAGATGATGTGATGCATAAATTATCTGAAGATAAGATAAAATTT
>DASTUU010000027.1:0-6528 GCA_035759485.1 Nitrososphaeraceae archaeon | reverse complement strand
ACTTGGATGAATTATATAATAAAAGGTTACAAATATTTGGCTATGCCCGAGATAATTTAATTTGGGAAAAAAATGAAAAGAATATCATGGAGGCCTACAAGAAGTGCGCATAAAGCTGTATATCACTGGAACATTCTATAGCAACATTATATTTCGTAATCAGTGGAGTTGATAGAGTCTTAAATTCGATCAGCCAGATATAACTAGCTAGGCATATTCTTTTGCCAAGCTCATATATTCTGATAACCCAACTAATCTGTTGAAGTCATCAAAAGTTACCATCCTCCGTTGCGACCTTTTGGTTGACCCAGTTTGCATCAGCTCTGTAAAAACATAACGCAACGCGAAGGTCGCGGAATAAAGACCGGATAGAGGAAATACAGCAATTTTGTAACCCATCTTCTTAAGCTCATGAGATGACAAGTTAGGGGTAATACCTTGTTCTATCATATTTGCCACTAGGGGGGCATCAATCTTAGATGGAACTTCTCTGAGCTCCTTTAGCGTTAGTGGGGCTTCGACAAAAATGACGTCAGCACCAGACCTATAGTATTCTATTCCTCTCTGAATAGCTTCCGACAGTCCAAGGGTTGCACGTGCATCTGTTCTAGCGACTATGACAAATTCTTTGCTCCTTCGGGCGTCAGTTGCTGCTCTGAGCTTAGATATGTATTCTTTTGTAGGAATTACATCTTTGCCTGTCATGTGTCCACATCTTTTTGGCCACACTTGGTCTTCCAAAAAGACTCCTCCTGCACCAATATCCTCCAGATCTTGCACCATACGCCGCACATTTAATGGATTTCCATAACCGGTATCTATATCAACTATCACGGGAATGCTTACGGATTTAATTATCCGTCTTGCGTTATCAATCGTTTCTCCTGCGTTTAGTAGACCAAAATCAGGCATTCCAAGTAGCGCCGCAGCTGAGCCATATCCGGTCTGGAAGATTGCTGGATAGCCGATTTTTTCTGCAATTCTCGCGCTTAGGGCATCAAAAACACCAGGCAGAGTCAAAAATTCTTTCTTGTTGTCCAATAGAGATCTTAAGGAGTGGCTTTTTTTCCTTTTTCTAGACATTAGTCTTTCGACAGCACAACACGAAATTAATGTTTACCAACGTCTTGTTTTTGGCGCTGGAACTACGGTTCTAATGATCGCATTTTAGTCCTTAGCGTTAGCTTCGTATTCCGATTGCTTCCTATGTCTTGACTTCCAATTGTTCCAATTCCTCGGAGCCGTCAGGATATTTTGTTATGTTTATTTTGCAAATCCTACAGGTATAAAACTTTGTTGAAACTTCATGGCTAATTGATCCGTTTAGCCACACCATTAACTTCCCGCAGAAAGGACAGTTCATAGTCATATCCATTCAAGGTGAGATCGCAAATATATTCATTCATATTCACAGATGCAGGATTTCGATACTCGATAACGATACAGTTATCCTACTGTAATAGAACAAGCTTGAAACGTATGCATCTCAAAATACATTTGTAAATGCATCTGGTAAGGGGCTCATTCCTAAGTACCTCGGCATAAAAACATTAATAAGTCACTAGTGATATTACTAGTGATATGTTATCTGATTGGTTAGCCAGAGTGGGAAGCGTAATACCAAGAGGGTTTTCAAGACATTACATCCTTGGTCTACTTAAGGAACAGCCCATGTCAGGGAAGGAAATAATTGATAAGGCTGTGCTCCAGAGCGACGGCAAATGGCGACCGTCTCCAGGACTGATTTATCCGATGCTTGGAAGACTTCTTGAAGAAGGACTAATAACAGAGACAGATACAGGAAAATATACCATCACAGAAAAAGGATTAGATATTGCGTCAGACATAGAATCAGTTCGGCATATAATACAGAAACAACTAGATGTGATGCTGAGAGTCGGCAATGTGGGTAGATTTATGGCTTTGGATCTTATAGACAAGGTTGCGACCATAGGATCTACGCTTAGTTCAAACCTCGATAGAATGACCGTTCAAGAGAAGAACAAGTACCGGGAATTTCTAATTAGTGAGCTCAAGAAATTGGACGGACAGCAAAATAACATTGAAAAAGTGAGTGTAGAATAAGAAACTGAAATTTTCACCAAAAAATCAGTCCTCGGCTAATTTTTATCAATAGTCTCAAAAAATAGATATTATCGCTAAATATAAGAAGGACTAATCGTAGATGTGTCAAGCTGTAAGCCAACATTAAATTTTGAAATCAGGGAACTTAGAAAATCGGATTTTAGAAATGGCTTTTTTGAAACGCTCTCAAATCTAAGCCATGTCGGACAGATTAGTCACAATATAGAAGAAGCTACAAAGATCCTAGAAAGTATCGAAGAAAATAAATTCTCTAAAATCTATGTCGCAGTAGATAACCATGGGCAGGTAGTAGGTTCAATTACATTGCTTGTAGAGCAAAAATTTATCCACAATGCGGGCAAAGTTGGACACATAGAAGATGTAGTAACAAGAAAAGAATATAACGGAAAAGGAATTGGCTCTGCGTTGGTTCAAAAGTGCATTGAAGCCGCGAAAGAAGAAAAATGTTACAAGGTCATTTTGGACTGCTCCTTAGATAATGTTGCATTTTATGAGAAACCTGGCTTTCGAAAACATGAGGTTTCCATGAGGTATGATATTGACCAGCAGTATGTGCGTCAGTAAGATGTCACACTGCTGGAGAATAATTTATATAGAGATTATGACGTTCTATTGCTAAAGTTTCAACTAGAAAAAGGATTACGAAACCTCGCAGGATTATTGTGAGAAATACCAATATGTTAGGGCTGAATATGGCAAGATATGGTCATTTGTAGTTGGTTATTTGTAAATTTTAAGCCGTCGTTATTTAAATAGTTGTACTGCCAATAAAATTGGCCTAGAGAAATGCAAAATTCAAAAATTTTATGTTCTATATGTCAAAAAGATGATATGGTCACCGACCTTGAATCCGGTGAGATTATTTGTAGCAGTTGCGGATTAGTTATCTCTGACAAAGCACAAGAGACGCGAGCAGAATGGCGAGCATTTAACCAGGAAGAATCAAACAACAGAACACGAACCGGAATCCCCATATCACTGGCAAGACATGATATGGGTTTGTCGACTGTTATTGGCAAGAGCGACAAGGACGCTAGCGGCCGAGGCCTAGATACAGCCATGCGAGCCACGATGGAGAGGCTCAGGACTTGGGACTTCAGAACGCAGGCTCACACTCCTACTGATAGAAACCTCAGACATGCATTTAGTCAACTGGACATACTAAAGGACAAGCTTGGCCTTCCTGCTGTAGCCACGGAGAAAACAGCATACATTTACAGAAAAGCCCAAGAAAGAGGAATGGTTCGTGGAAGAACAATCTCGGGAGTACTGGCAGCTGCAGCCTATATTGCATGTAGAGAAACCGGGATATCTAGAACCTTGTCTGACATAGCCAGCGTCAGCAACATTAAACGCAAAGAGCTAGCTAGAACTTATAGACTACTCGTTTTTGAATTGGATCTTAAGATACCTATGGTCGATCCCATGAAGTGCATCGCAAAGGTCGCAAACAAGGCCAGTCTCAGCGAAAGAACTAAGCGTCAAGCGATTACCATTATGAACAAGATTACCAAAAGCGGGGTCTCTGCTGGAAAAGATCCAATGGGCCTAGCCGCCTCTGTTCTCTATCTATCATGCCTAAATACAGGCGAACCCATCTCTCAAATGAACATTGCTGATGCTTCAGGGGTAACAGAAGTAACGATCAGAAATAGATTCAAGGATCTTAAAAGCCAACTACATCTCAATTAAGACCTAGTTCTAATTTTTTATTTCATTTTGGTTTGTTTTATTGTTGAACATAATAATAGTGCGGCAGTTCTTTTTCTTAAGTTTAGCATATCTAATACCAGCAGATTAGAATTGGGCAGACATTGTGGCATTGCTGGCCAATCTCAGCTCTGTATCGGTTATTTAGATGAATTCCATCAGATAATTCCATTCGAACAGATTTCAAACATTTGCTAATGCTCTGATATCATCTCTCCGTGCAATATTTTATCTTTTTCTAAAGCTTAAAACGGTCTAAGCAGCTAAATATACCTCGAACCCGTGGACTACAAGCGCTACGCCACTCAAATATTGGACTTTGAATTCCCATCTATCTCGGGAAATGACATTTCATTTCTAGTTAGGCTCATTAGTAGTGGATCAGTTCCGAAAATTAGTTCGTATCTTAGGCTTAAACGTCAATCAGATGCCTCTAAGAATGATCAGTTCACTGCCAGGAAACTTCAAGAGATTGGAATAATACAAAGTAACGAAGGGGGATTATTTTCTGGTTCAGCCAACTACAAATTGACTGAAAAGGGAATATTTTATGTTCTATCAAAACTAGAAGAGTACCCTCCAGCTCTGCTAATAAAATACTCAGATAGTAATGTATTGGAAACACTGATTTACCATTTTTTTGAAGTCCAGACAATCAAACGTTGTACAGCAAGCTTGTATTTGGAAATTACTAGATACTTGAAGGAATGTTCCACTAGAACTATTTCAAGACTAGAAGGAGTAAAGAATTTCAAGACAGAGGATCAGTTAAACGAACGTATTAGAGATCTAGAGTTAGACTTGATTTGGCTGGCAAAAATTCTCGTCTTAAAGCTGGCTATGATGTATAGTGAAGCGAATATCCTTCGTTCTACTGCAGGAATGACAAAAGACAATGCAAAAGTTGCTCTATATGAACTCGAAAATGATATGAAAGGTATTCTTTCAAAAGACGGCAAATTTACAAAATTCCTGAAGCTAGCCCATGATGAATTGGCGGAGGGATATGAAGAGATTCGTAATAGATCGGAACAACTATAAGAAATTGCATATTAGAGCATTGGCGACTTTTCATGATTTCCGTTATCCACGGGAGACGATCAAATTGATTCTAGTATAGCAGTATTCTCGGAAAGTCAATAGCAGTAGCTCACGGTATATTATGTTGTGCCAACAATGCATATGAGATTATTTACGAGAAGAAATAGTTTCTACAAGATCTTATTATAGGCTTTTATATTGTTGTGCTCATCTAAGACCTTGCAAGTGGCCGTCTTGCTCTAATTTATCTGCGTGGGCAGAAATATAGCGCCATATAATGTCCGCCTTATCTGACTGAAAGTCCCAAGGAGCAATGAGAACCAGGTCATTATCTCTAATCCACATTTTCCTTTTGATTTTGCCCCTAATTCTGCATGTTCTGATTTTTCCGTCTGAACTCTTTACTATTATATTGTCGCCGCCCACCAACTTGATAACTCTACCAAATAACTCTCCGCTCTGAGGCATTACTAGTTCCTTCAGATATGATTCATTGAGCACTTTTCTCTTGCCTAAATCTCAAAACCCCTAATATTGAACTTGGAGTAGTAAATTGTCTTAAAAGAATAAAAATGTATTGGCTAAGAATCTTCCCACTGAGTGTAGATAGAAAAGGTACTGTTAGCCCCAGGCTAAATTGGGGGCGAATGAGGGCAAGGCTGTAGGTTGTATGTGGAGGCTGATCCAATAGTAGTTTGGTATCACACACTATGTGTTTCGTCGCAATCTATAATGGCAATGATACATGAAAATAAAGATCGAAAGCCAATATTATTCATTTATCTTAAAACGAAGATTCCTATATTAAATACAAAATTCAATAAGAACAGAAAGGCCTCTCGTGCTGTTCTATAGGCAAGAATCAGAAGTGCCATAAATCGTGGATATATTTTAGGGCAAATAATAAATTTAGTCCTAAGGCACACCTCTTGATATGGATGTATATTCTGAAGTCAGGCCATGGGGAAAGTTTGAAAAATTCCATGAGAATAAGTTGTGCACAGTTAAATTGATCTATGTTAATCCAAATTCTCGCCTGAGCCTCCAATATCACGAAAAAAGGTCTGAATTCTGGAAAATAGTTAACGGCATAGCACACATAGAACTTGACGACCAATTCTTTATTCTTGAAGAGGGTCAGACCATAGAAATCCCAAACAGAGCAAGACATAGAGTAAAGACGCAAGAAACCAAATGTGTAATCCTCGAAATATCTTATGGTGAATTCGATGAAAACGATATAGTTCGAGTAGAGGACGATTACAATAGGAAAACCTCTTCTCCCCACACGTTGTAAAAGATTCCTTATCTGGATACCAGGACGAATTCTGAGAGCGTACAGACATTATCAGGAAGTAGCCGAAAAATTGATTTTGTCAAGGACCTGAAAGCATCTTGACATTTTCCAATGCCATTCGAAATACAAATAAAGCCCTCTTAACGTTCTACCCGTGTATGAGCGCAAGCAAAAAGCCACATATGAATTTGGTGGTTGTAGGTCATGTAGATAATGGTAAATCAACTATTGTAGGTCACTTAATGGTAGATTTGGGCGTAATTGACCAAAGAACTATTGACTCGTTCGCAAAAGAATCAGAGGCTACTGGAAAGGGTGATACCTTCAAGTACGCCTGGGTCTTAGATAGTATCAAAGATGAACGAGACAGAGGT
>DASTUU010000026.1:0-9412 GCA_035759485.1 Nitrososphaeraceae archaeon | reverse complement strand
TGTGTCAAAGGATTGTTATATTAATCAGCGCAAGGTTATAGAGAACTTTCGTGAGGACAAGTATGACATCTTAGGAAAGCTTAATGTATCTAAAATTCCTATTTTAGTTTTAATGGGTGATCATGATATATGTTTCCATGTGGAGGACTGGTATCCTATAGTAGGTAAGTTACCATTAATTCAGTTAATCGTGATGCCACAGGCAGGTCATGCAGTTCAACATCAATACCCAGATCTTGCGGCAAGCTATATTATAGCATTCATCAATAATTCATTAGCTTAAGTGTTACTAATTAATGACAAAACTTCTCAGGTCCTTACATTGACCTGAGATATGTCAGACATGTGACTACTTAACGTAAGATCCTTCGACTTGGCCGCGGATTTCTCCATTAGGATTTTTCTCGGTATGGATATTTATGTACAGGCTACCATTATTGCCCGCCAATGCTAGATCGGATAATTGCTTACCTTTCATAGGACCCTCTAGCATATCAGCTGTGATTGACCCAGTCTCAGAAACGTTATTTCTGGGAGAATCGTATTTGAAGAATGTGACCACTACCGGTCCATTTTCGCCAGCCTTACCAAGATGCGTATGTCCTGCGGTCACACCCGTTATGTTTGCGACATTTATGTTGTATGATACAGAGTCCATGGCTACACTAAAAGCAGAGATCACAGCAGAACCTACCGCATTAGTTTGAACTGGAGGTACCTCTTGGCTACCCGTAAGTTTTATGATAAATTTTGGTAATTCTTGTGCTGAGGCTGAATCTGTTAAAATATGCATCATTAGTACCGAAAAAAGTGTTAGCAATACTGTCGCGCCAACAATACCTGCAGATGTTTTTGAAATTGGATATTTCATTAGCATATTCTCGAGAGCAATACCATAAAGGCTTTTCTCTTTTTCAAAAATTTTGACTGGTGTAATGACAATTTATGCATGCTTTAAATAAAACAACGTGTAAGTAGCAGCAAATGAGAGGCGCTTATTCAGATTATTACATAAAATATATCGTATTAGTCATAGTGAGCATTTTTCTTGTTGGAATCATTAATCATCAGATTACCTACGCGCAGCAACAACAACCTAGTAATAATTTTACATCTACTGAACAGCAACTTCTGTTGAGTGGTATATCCTTTCAGATAGATAATGTGAGTTTTACGCATCATACTGCTACTGTAAACGGAATTCAGTTACATTATGTGATGGGCGGAAAAGGAGATCCTATCGTGCTGTTGCACGGTTATCCACAGTCGTGGTACGAATGGAGGTATGTGATGCCAGATTTAGCCAACAATTATACAGTAATCGCACCTGATCTTCGGGGATTTGGCGATTCCTCAAAACCCATGACAGGTTATGATGGTAAGACCATTGCAGAAGATATTTATCAATTGATGACTCAATTAGGTTTCAATAAAATATTCATGGTAGCACATGATGTTGGATCTCAACCGGCTTTTTCATACACCGCTGAGCACCCCAACAATGTAACTAAATTGGTAATCATGGATTTTCCGTACCCTGGTTTTCTACCTCCAGCCTTTGGTCAGAATGGACCGTGGTGGTTTTCATTTTATCAAACACGTGATATACCGGAAGTTCTCATCCAAGGTAAAGAGAGAGAATATATTTCAACATTCATGAAAGGTTTGGCTTATAACCCCGATGCAATTACAGAGAAAGATGTCGATGTATGGGTAAGTCACCTCAAAGCACCTGGTGGTCTACGTGGGTCATTAGAGCATTTCAGAGCTTTTCCCATAGATGCGATACAGAATAATGAAACGGCCAAGTCAAAGATAACAACACCTGTATTGGCATTAGGCGGAGATATATATCCAGCCTTAGGTGGAGATTATCCAGGTAACTTTGCGTTTAGTTCTTTGCAGTCCCTTGCTATGAATGTAAAAGGAGTCACAGTTCCACTATCAGGACACTGGATTCCTGAAGAACAACCGAAATTTGTTGTGGAACAATTATTAAAATTCTTTGGAGAAAAATAAGAAATGAATTGTTGCCTGTTGCAGCCTCTTTGTTTGTAACATATTATGAGAATTAATATGCTGTTGATAAAAGTAATAGTGCAGTGACGAGCACCCTTCATGAGAAATATAAGTTCAAGCAGCAGGATAGTCAATCCGAATATTTATGGGAGACTTATCTCTTTACTAGTCGAAAAGACATAACAAAAACTGAAAATATTATTGCGGCGCTAACCAGAAAAGTTGCTGCTCCAGTCAAATTATACAAGACTCCACCCGCTATTAACCCGATTATACTTGCTACACCTCCAAAACTTCCCGCAATACCCTGGACGGCTCCTTGATGAATTGTTCCTGCACGTTTTGATAGTATAGACATGAAAGAGGGCCACATTAGCCCGTTACCAACAGCAAATAAAACTACAGCTATAGAGATGGATATTATGTTATTTGAAAAGAATAAAACAAAGTTCGTTCCCAAAATTACACTGCCAAGTATAACTAGTTTCTCTTCAGAAAATTTTTTCAATGCTTTCTTCAGGACAGGTCCTTGAATGAAAACCATGATTCCGCTTAATACTGCATAAAATATGCCTAGCTGAGTTACCGACCATTGTAGTGTGTTAGCCGCATGAGTCGGAAATGAAGAATAATATACATTAAATCCAAGAAATATCAAGAAATATAGTGCAAGTAAAAATGCAACATGTTTCAGTTTGAATACATCTCGAAACTTGAGGTTCACAGCACTGTCTGGAGGATAGCAATCTTTACATTCTTGTGCAAAAACCTTTCTAATTGTACCTTCTTGAGATATCAAAATTGGGTTAGATTTAGGTCTGGATTCAGTTAATAGAAATCCTATTACGAAGATAGTTACTATTGAAAGTAATAATGCAGCCAAAACTGGAAGTAGTTCTCCATAAACTGTCCCTCCTAGGAGTCCCGCTAGCGCAGGACCTAAAATAAAACCTAAGTTAGAGGATATTGCCATTTTTCCAAAATTATTGCTTCTATTTTCCTCAGAGGAGACATCAGAAAGGTAGGCATTTGCAACAGAAATATTGCCACCAGTAATCCCATCAATCGCTCTTGCAAGAAATATGAAAAGTAACGGAACAGATATTACAACTGTTCCAAAATAGACCAAGTTAACATTGAAAGCCCCGTTGAATGGTAGGATTAATGCAATAAGAAATAGTATCCAACCAATTGCGGTACCCACATTACTTAACAAAAGGACCTTTTTTCTTCCATAGGTGTCAGACCATTTACCTAGTATTGGAGCTCCTAATAGTTGGAAAGCTGGATAAGTAGCAGCTAGCAGACTATAAACTACCGCGTCACCTCCAAATTTCATAACCAAAAATACCAGAAATGGTAGTACTATACTGAACCCTAGCGTACCTATAAAATTGACTAACAATATAGGAAGGAGTGATATTCGTTTTTCTCGATTAATCATGATCTAGACATCTTATGATAATGAAAAAAATTGAAGGTGATGTCCTGCAAACTCATCTAAATGAACAGTTTCGAGTACCTTTATAATGAGCACGCGAAGGAAGTGAACTGTTATCGTGAAAATGTACCTCCCTGAAACCCTTTTCTTTCAAAAAATTTTCTATCGTTCCAGTGTAATTGCTTACTTTATCCTTTACAATACTGAGATCTGAGATGTTCAATGCAATTTTCTTATCATAATCAATTTCCCATAATTCTTGATCGTCATCATTCAAAATTACGAACTCAATCATATTATTGTACATAGAACGGCTATTTATTATTTATATATAGAGGAAAGTTACAAATTTGAAGCTTCATAAATTGATTTATCATGAATTGGCCCATATTAGCCTCCAACTTATATCCCAAAAAAACTAGGGAAGAATGTTAATATCTGATGAATGACCTGAAATATACGTGCAAAATGATGAGTACGCCAGGGAAAAGATGCCCACTTCTGCAGAAATAGTAGATGTTGCTCCTCCCAATATAGCTAGTGACTCTATTTCAAAATCGGAAATTTTAGAAGGTGTCACTGAATTGAGTAAAGATGAACTATCACGATTATTTCAGTTCCGGAATTTAGCCTATTTAGGAACGTTATCAAAAGACGGTTCACCCCATATCACTCCAGTCTGGGCCGAAATGGTTGAAGATTTGATTTTGATAAATACATTCGAAGAATCCGCAAAGATAAGGCACATATCGAAAGACAAGAGGATAGCTCTATCAATAGTTGAGCAAAATAATCCATTCAGTATGGTATCAATAAAAGGAAAGGTTGTGGAACAAACAAGCGAAGGAGCTGATGAACATTTGAAAAAGCTTGCAAAGCGATATTTGGGAATTGGAAAATATTACTATCGTAAGCCAAATCACAAAAGGGTAATTCTGAAGTTAAAGCCAGAAAAAATAATGGGTCTATCAATTCACCCAGCATTCTATTTTCTTGCGTATTCCCCTTGGCTGAAGTAAAATATTGCTACGCTTGCGGATGTCGAGTAAAGAGTAAAAAAAGCATTGTCATATTGTTGTATTGCATATACGAAATTATTTTTAAAATTTAAAATCCGCATCCTTTTTTATCAAGTGCTCCTAATTTAGTCATATGGACCAAATTCCCAAAATGTTCAACATTATAGTGATTGGAACAGGAGTAGCAGCCTCAACAGTTGCATGGGAATGCCATGGGGCGGGATGGAAAACTGCTATTGTCGATTCAAGGCCATTCGGCGGAACATGTGCTCTACGTGGTTGCGATCCAAAAAAGGTTTTGGTGGGTGTCGCTGAATTAATAGATTGGGCCCGTAGAATGCAAGATAAAGGAGTCTCTAGTAAAGTAACAAGAGAACTTAATTTAGACTGGAATCAATTAATGCAATTTAAGCGAACCTTTACTGAACCGGTACCTAAAGAGAGAGAGGATTCCTTCAATAAAGCTGGTATAGTTACATTTCATGGTAATGCCAGATTCGCTGGTCCTAATATTATCAGAATAACCAATGAAGGAAACAACAGTGATCAAACTATTCAAAGTGAAAACATCCTAATAGCTACAGGGGCAAAGCCGGCAAAGCTGAATATTACGGGTGAAGAAAATGTTGTAACTAGTGAGGAATTTCTAGATCTTGATAAATTACCTAACAACATATTGTTTATCGGTGGTGGATATATTTCATTTGAATTCGCCCATTTAGCAGCGCGTGCAGGGTCAGGGGTGACTATACTACATAGAGGTAAAACCCCTTTAGCCGGATTCGATCCGGATCTAGTTAATATTTTACTCAAAAGAACTAACGAAGTAGGCATCAATGTTAAGTTAGAGTCATCCGTAAAAAAAATAGATACTAAAGATAACGGTAGAAAATTTGCTGTTCACCTTTCTACTTCAGAGAACAGTCATGCCGATAATAAACAAGGCGAGATTATGGAAACAGATCTCGTAGTGCACGGAGCAGGTAGGGTTCCTGATACAGACAATCTTGATTTGCAATCAGGTGGCGTACAACTCGACGTGAAGGGTGGGATTAAGGTAAATGAATATCTTCAAAGTATCTCTAACCCATCTGTGTACGCAGCAGGTGACGCAGCTGCGACGCGGGGAATTCCATTAACCCCCGTGGCTGCCTACGAGGGACATGCTGTAGCTCAAAATTTACTCGAGGGAAACCATCAAAAACCCAATTATGAAGGAATTCCTAGTGTAGTATTCACTATTCCACCATTAACCTCAGTCGGTCTTCAGGAACATATGGCAAAGCAATTAGATCTTCACTTTAAAACTAATTTTCAAGATACTTCTTCTTGGTACAGTTCTCGTAGAGTAGGGGAAAACTGTTCAGGTTATAAGGTACTAGTTGAGGATACTACTGACCGAATACTAGGTGCTCATCTGCTAGGAACACATGCTGAGGAAGTGATCAATATTTTTGCAACAGCAATTAGACTCGGCCTCAAGGCAGACGCGATAAAAAAAGGTATTTATACATATCCTACAAATTCTTATGATATTACATACATGTTATGAATGTGAATTCAAAATTACGGAATTAATTCATTTTCCTTATCTTTCCTACCTGGTAGTAAAATAATCTTTCCCATTGAATTTTTTGCACTCCAATCCATCTAAATACATCTTTATGAGATCTAGTTATTTTTGTATTTCTATTCTTGTATTATTTTATGAACAAATGAGATCACTGTTGATCCCTCTCCAACAGCAGCCGCAACACGTTTAATGCTGCCGCCTCGTACATCCCCCGCCGCGAAAACACCTGGTAAACTTGTTTCAAGCAAGTAGGGTTCCCTTTTAAGAGACCAACCTACGGCCCTCAGCTTTTCAGGAGACAGATCAGGACCAGTAATTATAAAGCCTTTTGGATCAAGCATAAGACAATCATTAAGCCAACCGGTATTTGGATCGGCGCCAGTCATGGTGAATATGTGTTTTATGTTGCGCTTCTCAGTCTCGCCTGTTTGATTATTTCGCCAGCGAACTGAATCAAGTTGGTGGTTACCCTCAAGAGTTATAATCTCTGTGTTGGACTTGACTACGATATTATTGGCTTCTTCAATCCTGTGGATTAGATAGCGTGACATACTAGTTGCCAAACTAGCAGATCTTACGAGGACGTAGACTCGTTTTGCTGTCTCTGCCAAATAGACAGCAGCCTGACCAGCTGAATTTCCACCACCGACAACAATTACTTCATCCTCTCCACACAATTGTCTTTCCACAAAAGTGGCACCATAATAAACACCTGCGCCTTCAAATTGGGAAAGGTGCTCCAATGGTAGTCTTCGATACTGAGCACCCGTTGCTATCAAGACAGTTCGGGCTGGAATTCGAGCGCCGGATTCAGTTTCTACGATGTAGGGCCGATGATCACAGAGAATTCTTGTTGCCCTAGATATTAGCATCTTAGCACCAAACTTCTGCGCTTGCATATAAGCCCTGCCTGCTAGATCCTGACCCGAGATGCCGGTGGGAAATCCTAAATAGTTTTCAATTTTCGAGCTTGAACCAGCTTGACCGCCAGGAGAACTCGTTTCCAGTACCACTACATCCAGTCCTTCTGATGCACCGTACACTGCGGCAGCCAGTCCTGAAGGGCCGGCACCAACGATAACCAGATCACGCGCCTGAGTTTGGTCGATAGACTCGTTGAAGCCTAGGCAGTCTGCGATTTCCTGATTATTGGGATCCCGTAATACCACTTGACCACGACAGATCAATACCGGAATATTACTTGCGGAGATTTGGAAACTATCCAATAGATTTTGCACGTCAGAGTCTTGTTCCAAATCTACGTAGGAATATGGATGGCCATTCCTAAGTAGAAAGTCTTTAATCCGCAACGTGCCGGCAGAATGCGCTGAACCAATAAGGATAAGGTCTCCGACACCGGCAGCTATTAACTCTACTCTGCGAAGGATGAAAGCCCTCATTAGTATCTCACTGAGCTCAGCATCATTTTGTACCAATCTGAGTAAATCTTTGTTCTGAAGTTCGATTACTTCGCTAGGTACGGTAGCCCGTGCTCGAACAATCGATCGACGCCCAGATATCATGTTAACGTCTCCTGTGAATTGGCCATTGCCATGGACGGTGATGAGGGTCTCGTGGGTGCCGAAGGGGCTCACAATCTCTACTTCCCCTGCTTTTACAACAAAGAATGGCATTGGACTATCTCCTTGTTCAATTAAGATATCACCGGGTTTTACTGAATGAGTATGTCCATACGATGCAATACGATCCATCTGAGCATTCGTCAATTTCGGAAATATTTTCTCGATACGAGATCTAGTAACAGGAAGTCCTCCCCGTGCACCGCTCGCGTCATCACTTCGGGGGTACTTAATCGCCACATACAAAGTTTATTGACTCATACCAATAAAGGGATCTAATATCCGATGCAAAATTCAGAAATATCTAACTTCTCCCCGGTTTACCCTCGCAAACCTAAGGGGTATGGTGTGATTGTCCACGTGTCATCATTCAGAGAAAGCTACCTCTCTACCAAGCGACGTTGGCGTATGCCGCGGGAAAGGCTGCACTAACAACTTATAGCAAGGGGATTATCAAATGAAGTCGGCCCTAAGGGTGTTCGCGTCAATTCAATTGCCCACGGGTTCATTGAAACTTCTGCTGCAGAACAACTTATTGAGCGCTTATCCAAATAATCAGGAACCGACATGGATACAGCACGTCAAGAATTAATGAAATCTCGTGGCGGCATTCCTATAGGTCGTCCAGGTCGTCCAGAAGAGGTAGTAGAACTAGCTGCATTTCTCGATTCCGATAGAGCAATGTCAATAAATGGAAGCGAGTATGTTATTGATGGAGGAACGATTCCAACGGTTTAACGGAATGGGCATGAGATTGTAATGGGTCTGTAAATCATGTCAAATTTGATTCACAAACCACTGGTCCTAGACCTCAACTTTAGTGTCTTGTTCTGAGTCCTTCTTCAGAAACGGTTTTCGATCCAAATTGTTAATAACGCGATTCCCGACGCCTAAATATCTAGAATGGTTTACTATTATGCTAATGCCCAAGCGTTATGATATTTGAGCACTACCGAACAGGAATGAGAAAGCACGGCACCATATAAGGACCGTATTATATTTAGAAAGATCGGACCCTATTGGTATTTCATAGTTCTGGTTTCCCACATTTCCCTTCAGTCTTCCAACATTGATGAAATCTGAGGCGGATTTGTCCTTTGATAAGTACACGTAGAGATCAGGTCCGTTAGTGGCTTTGAAATTTTCCAGCCTTAGAATTTGAGATCCACTTTCAACTGGTATGACCTTTGCCGCACCTTCCACCTTATGGAATCCATCTCCTATTCCAATAAATGTTCCCGTTAAAGTATTGTTTGGAGTCTGTTCAATAACTGGGAAGGTAACGTTCTCATCTACAGTATTGTTTTGCTTTGCAGCCATAATACCAATCATCATAGCCTTCTCTCTGGTCATATTTTTTGCAACTTCAATCCTTTCTTCCTCAGACAAATTCATATATTTCTGAAATTCAGATATTGCCAAAGTAGGGTCAGGTTCATTTACCACGTTACTTAAGAACAATGGTGAAATTGTGTAAATTGCTAACGGTATTACGATAGCCACAATTATGATGCTGATAATAATTTTCGCTTTTCTTTTCATTCTGGTCACACCGTATTTAACTCAATCCCCGACTGGACAACAGACGACATACTGTCATTTAAGATAGATCCGTTATTCATTTGTTAATATAAAAAAAATTGCTCCCCAAGGGGAGGGTTACTAATAAGAAAGCACCTATCTTTATGGTTAATATGACAGTCTTTAAAAACACAAAAGCATTTTCGAGCTTCTCAGTAGACGATCTAGAAAAGGCCAAAGAGTTCTACGGTAAGACATT
>DASTUU010000025.1:0-14394 GCA_035759485.1 Nitrososphaeraceae archaeon | reverse complement strand
GTTGGCGTTGGCGTTGGCGTTGGCGTTGGCGTTGGCGTTGGCGTTGGCGTTGGCGTTGGCGTTGGCGTTGGCGTTGGCGTTGGCGTTGGCGTTGGCGTTGGCGTTGTAGGGCACGTCTCAAATAATTTATTGCAGATAGGACCACTGCCTCCTGCGGTAACAGGAGCTCCCGGTCCAGGGCATGTCTCTATATATTTATTGCATGTTTCTGTGGTATCGCCGCCATCGCTGTCACCTTCTTCATCTTCTCCATTATTATCACTAGAAGTAGTAAGGAAGATAGAATAGTCAGGATAGTAGGCATAATAGCCAGGTCTTTCTCTATCTGCTGAGTAATATTGTTGTGACATCGATTTGTGTGGATTATGAATAGTAATGGTAGCTCCTAAAATCAAGGCTGTAATAATTATTACCGATGACAGAATTTTTCTACCGGATTGCATTTGCAATTAGTGGTAGCCTTGCATATCTATAAAGTTTCATGCAGAGTTAGACAAATTGTAGGCTAGTTAGGTTTTGCCGTGGTTTTAGGTTTTTCCAAGTTAATAATAATAACTCTTCTTACAACACTATGGACACACAATCATTGGGTCACAATGGCAAGTGATGGCCGAATCTGGAGAGCGTTTAGAGACTCAAATAAGTTAAAATATCAAACCATTGGCCTCAGTTTAGACCGCAGAGTACTCATGCAGTATTTGGATCGGTTCGGGTATATCAGGCATCCCTACTATTGCTGTCTTAGTCATCCTAGTCAGTCGCTACTGCCATCATTATCATTGTTGCCGTTATTATCATTATTCTCTTCATCCGTTTGGTCTTCCTCTTCTGAGATTGTTTGCTGCTCAGTTGGAGTCTCGGCTGCACTTATATCGTCAGCTCTTTGAGCCGGACCATCCACATTGGCAGCTACTGAATAGCTTGCGACGAATGGTTCGCCCTCTATATTGTGAAGGGAAACAGCGTTACCCGAAAAAGGAATTGTTGCTACGAAGGAATCTTCAGGGTAAACTGGTATAATATTGGATATAGTCACCGAACCCTCGTTCCCCGGTAGGGGTAGCACATTTAATGTCCCAAACTCTTCAGGTATTGTAGGCGTACTAGAGTTAAGTGACCTATGCAATACCTGCACTTCAACCGGCTTCGAAGCAGTGAACGTAAGTATGCCATCATATAGTGCATTATCATTTCTTAATTTCAAGATTACAGCGCTTTGGTGTGCTTCATGTCCAGGCAATGGATCAGTTGACGATGTGACTACTCCTTGCTGGACAATTTTCTGTGTTTGGCCTCCAGTAGCATTTACACTAGAAGGTGTTGCTGACGCCGAGTATAGAGCCATTGGTACTAATGGAAAAGAGGGGAGGACTAGGAAAAAAGCAATGCTGATTATACTGGAAAACGCTATCAGACGATAGAAACTGTTTGGCTGAATCTTTATTCTATTCATGATGTAATAATGCATAAATAAAAGCTAGGTTAATAAGTTTATCCGAGATACAGAAGCAGGGAGTCTGCAGAGCTGTATTCAATGACGTGTGTCTCTAGTACACCCTTAGGAAGGAACAACCAACAAATCCTGCCCCGCGTCTTTTCCCATTGTGGAGTGAGCTCTAGGCTATATAGCTAGTCTTTCCATGGAGTTATTTTACACGCAAACCTCTTGTAAAGAGGGTTTATTATCAATACTTGGTATACTGGCATTTGTGTCAGTCTAGACTATTCTATTACTATTGAGTAACAGGCGGTAAACTACCTCCTTGGAGGCTCTGGTCAGGTGTAGTACCCAATGCACCACCACCAGTCAGGCTCTGGTCAGGTGTAGTACCAAATGCACCACCACCAGCGCTAGTACCACCACCAGTCAGGCTCTGGTCAGGTGTAGTACCAAATGCACCACCACCACCACCACCAGTCAGGCTCTGGTCAGGTGTAGTACCAAATGCACCACCACCAGTCAGGCTCTGGTCAGGTGTAGTACCAAATGCACCACCAGCGCTAACACCACCTTCCTCTGGGCTAGCTATATTCCTAGTCTTATCTGTAAAAATTATCTCGGCGTCACCTGCCTTGTCATCACTCCATAAAACGAACAATTTGCTTCTAGATGCAGCTATGTTTGGACTGAAGGATTCAACCGGACTATTGCTTAGATTTTGAACTTTGCCAAATGTAACTCCGTTGTTAGTACTTCTAGCCAAAAATATGTCACTGCTTCCTCCTGTTGTAGTTGCAGTTGTATCTTCCCATACCACATACACATTATTTTCAGATACAGCTATTCTAGGATCAAAGGATATACCGTTATTATTGCTGAGATTCTTTGCACTAGTAAAGGTAGCTCCACTATCAGCACTCCTAACAAATTTTACCTCACCATTTCCTGTTTCTGAAGCTGTATCTTCCCATACCACATACACATTATTTTCAGATACAGCTATTCTAGGATTAGATGATTGGCCCGGAGAGTTGCTTAGATTTTCTGCACTGGCAAAGTTAGCACCTCCGTTTATACTTCTCATTAACATAATATCCGAGTTTGTCGAATTGCCTAGACTGTAATCTACCCAAACCACGTAGACGTTACTCCCTGACACAGCTATTCTCGGATCAGATGATTCGCCTAGCGAATTGCTCATATTGCGAGCAGGAACGAAGTTAACGCCATTATTTGTGCTCCTAACTAATATTATCTCAGCGCCTCCAGTAGTATCATCTTCCCAAACAATATATACATTATTTCCCGAAACAGCAATGTTTGGATTGGTAGAATCTCCAGTATTATTGCTAAGGTTCCTCGCATTAGTAAAGGTAGCTCCACTATCTGAGCTCTTGGCAAACATTACCTCTGAATTTAAAGGACCTGCAGTGCTATTCGTATCTACATGCTCCCAAACAATATATACATTATTTCCCGAAACAGCAATGTTTGGATTGGTAGAATCTCCAGTGCTGTTATCGAGGTTCCTCGCATTAGTAAAGGTAGCTCCACTATCTGAGCTCTTGGCAAACATTATCTGACCACTCCCAGTATCGTTAATGTCCTCCCACACTACATAGACATTTTTTCCAGACACAGCTAGCTTAGGGTTAAGGGAATCTCCTGGCGTACGACTGATGTTCTGAACCGTGGTAAAGTTTTGACCATCAGATGAGATCATTGTAAGTATTTCTCTGTTACCCCCGGTAGTATCCTCCCACGCTACAAACATGGTGCTCCCAGAAATGGCTACATTTGGATTAGTAGAATCTCCAGTATTATTACTTAGGATCGTTGTAATGGGCGGAGGAGCAGCCGCCCCTGGAAGGGTCTCATTTAAACCACCACCAAGTCCTTCTGTTCCAGGGCCACCACCGCCAAGTCCTTCTGTTCCAGGGCCACCACCAAATCCGCCTGTCGCATTATCAAATCCACCTGTTCCAGCACCACCAAATCCGCCTGTCACATTTCCTCCTAATGGAGCTGTCTCATTTCCTCCTAATGGAGCTGTCTCATTTCCTCCTAATGGAGCTGTCGCATTTCCTCCAGTACCATTTATAGAAATGGATGGCACAGGCGTACCCGAAGAGTTGGTAATAATAGTTGAATTGGGAGGCAATCCGGTTGGGTTTATTATCGGAGCGCTGTTAACACCCGCCCCAGTGCTTGGGGCTGGGTTTTGAGAAGGAGGAGGATCAAAAACAGTATCTTGTGCTTCGACTGGCTGTAGAGGTACTATCGCGGCAGCAATTTGTACGGTTGTTATGACAACAATTAAAATCAAGACAGATGCTTCTTTTATTGCCCCCCCACGGGTTCTTTGAAATGGTATAATGAACAATTTATGATATGCAGAAACAATAACATGAATATAAATGGTTTTATTCTAATATCATATTATCATACTATACTACTTTGTCGAGTTGATTAGGGTATCGCGCTACAAGATCCTTAATTTTGTTGCAATTTGATGAGCCATGCACAAGTCCTATTTTTATATTTCCTGTTTGCGAAAATCTTGGTTTTTATTCTTTATTAGCTGGCTAGTCTATTTGCTTGGTCGTACGATGTCTATCTGTATTGTACATGAAATGGGGCTTGTCATGGAATTTTTTCTATCTTGATTTTCTATGGGGATTAATACTCATGAAAATTGGTCCATCGATGCGGTTTTTTGGTAAGCCTTTCAAGCTAGCAAAAAAACAATTGTTGTAGGTACTATAAGCCAAGTTGTTTTGGTAGCAATATATAAGATAAAGAAGCACTATATCCTCAAGCATTGTTTGTAGCCTCTCCTCACGGATTGATTTCCATTATTATACCCACTTTAAACGAACAGCTGGGAATTGAGAAGACAATAAAAAGCATTCCCAGAGCAGCCTTAATGAAGGCTGGATATGATTTAGAAATAATTGTGGTTGACGGACAGTCAACAGATACAACCCGGGATGTTGCTTCAAAACTGGGTGCAAAGGTCATTATCGAAAAGAGGAAAGGCTACGGATGCGCTTGTAAATCAGGGTTTGCGGCTGCAAGAGGAGAGATAATTATAACCCTCGATGCGGATAATACCTACCCTAGCGAATCCATACCAAGCTATATACAAAGGCTAAGTGACGGTAATTTTGACTTTATATCCATAAATAGATTCTCCTGTATGGAAAAGGGAGCAATGAACGTAAGACGCAGAATCGGAAACAAATTACTAACATTTGTAATGAGATTTCTGTATTCTATTGATGTTAAAGATTCACAGTCGGGCATGTGGGTAATGAAAAAAAGCTTTATCTCTAAAATCAAACTGAGATCTGATGACATGTCCATGTCAGAGGAAATTAAGATTATAGCATTTAGAAAGTTCAAGGCTGACGAGATGGACGGTACATATTATGCACGAAGCGGAACAGCTAAATTAAAGGAATTCCAGGACGGTTGGAAAAACCTAACTTATCTTGTTGGCTACAGAAAAAAACTAGGATCAGCAATTTTAACTTTCTCTTCATCGACCAAAGAAAAAGAAAGGAACCCTCTTATCTGAATAATATGAAGACAAGTAGATCTGTATAATTCAAGACGAATAGCGTTTCTACTTGCTTTAATTTATACTGGCTGTTCTTTTATATTGCCCGATAATAATACCTTGTTTCCTCAACCTCTACAGGGAGTATTTCGGCGACCTTTTCCTACAAATTATCAGAACTGAATTGTCTAATACATAAAATGAATGAACTATATTGAACTATATTACTGAAGTAAACTGAACTAAACCTTAGGGACTATCCGGAACTAAGATTGTCCATATTCAGGATAAATAATGACAATGCCTGAGGTTGCGTGAATCGGCTATATATCAGTACTAAATAATATCGTCTATAGTAATTGTTTCGATAGGCACGAGGATAAGTATCACTCAGAAATACATACTTCTTCTTTCTTTTTCATTGTCGTTAGTTATGGCGTCCTTTTTGCCTGTTACCGTGAATGCATCATTTAGTGGTAACTGGAACTGGATATATCTATGTCGGCATCTAGACCCGATTCTGATTCCTAGTTATAGTAACCTTGTGTCCCCAAATAACATCTTGACTAGTGAAGGCAAACGTGCTATAGTTTGTATCCGAAACAGGACAAAAAGACTCTTGCATCAGATGATGAATACCTTATGTCTAAGGTCCAAGAAAAAGTCACGTCTACCATAATCACATATACTAGAATCTAGTTGGTGTAGTATTTTTCGTAATAAACACCTAACTTAGCTAGCAAAAACTACAGTAATTGTTGCCTGGCTTTGGTCATTGAACGAAATCGGTGGCTTACCTCTTCCTGTATTCATCAGGTAGACGTTATTGTATCGATTGACCTTGTCAGAATCACCGGTCCACGGATTCTTGCCACTAATTTTTTCATCCAGATCTACGTGAAAGAGACTCTCGCCAGCTCTAATGTCTCTTATCTTCGTAGGGTTCAGGATAACGGCATGCGTAATTGATTTTCTCGTTGACTCAGCAACAACTACTTTGATGTCCCTAGCGTTGGCAGGGGCATTGAAATCAACATGTCCATCTATTATGTAAAATGGTTCTAGATCCGCAAGTATTCTAATCCCTCCGGCAGGTATACTACTCTTTCCAAGTCTAACAGTCTCAATATCAATATCAGGATTCCTCTTAGTGGGAAGATCGGCATATGCAGTTGACAAGGTGCTGCTGCTCAAAGTAACGAGCGATATTGCTCCCAACACGAGTATAGATCCCAAAGAGCAAGAAATGATAAATGGAACGCAGCAGACAGAATTTAACTTCATTAGAAAACTGCCGTCAGTTTCAATAGCTTTACTCACACTTAGTTGCCGTATCTCTCCTATAAATATAATTCTGTTGCTGGAAAAATTGATTCACGATCTCATGAGAATATGATAACAGGATTCACTTTCCTGCTATCCTATATAGGCTTTTTCACTACTTTCCTTAAATCAGTGAGACATTGATTCGGTGCGCCCTGAGGAAATGCTTATTATGATATAAGTGACAGACTTGTACTTGTATGATAGTTCATAGAGCACAACAGATAGCTTTCATAGCCACTATTTCCTTGACATTGCTGTACGCGGCTACAGCTACGAGCCCCAATTTCTTGAACACAGCAAAGCAGGAGGCTTCTGCACAAGAGGTCTTCGTTGCATCAAATATGACGGGGACAAAGGAAGTGCCGCCTGTAAGGACTATGGCTTCTGGATCAGCTACCTTTCTAAATAACCAAACTGTAATAAGCTATGACCTTTCTGCCTCAGACTTGTACAATGCTACAAGTGCGCATATACATCAAGGAAAGGCAGGATCAAATGGACCTATTGTAGTGACCTTGTACAAGACAGCAGATCCGTCGCCTGGTCTCTTTGGTGGATACTCTGGGAATATTACGTCCTCTATGCTTGAAGGTCCACTCAAAGGTAAACAGTTGTCTGCACTGGTGAACCTCATGAGCAGCGGTCAGGCGTATGTAAATGTCCACACCATAAAAAACAAAAATGGTGAAATCAGGGATCAAGTAACCATATCTTCTGGCGATACCACTGGGTTAACATAACTACAAGATATATCCTTCCTTCCCTCCCTCCCAAACCTCTATTTTTTTTAACATCTCATATCATGCAGGGCTTTAGTTCAGGCTAACGTATGGTCCTCATATAGTGGTCTAAACCAGTCACCTCAACAACAAGTACCAATAAGTGTCAAATTTATTTCAATCAAAGTCGTAAATGATCATAATCCCGACGGCGGTATTTAGTAGTGGCCATGATGGCGGTGATTGGATTCTTGACGTTTTTGTGAATGGTCAAAATGTCCATTTAAGTGCTAACCAGTTACTCGATGAAGTATACGGTGGAAGTACATATCAATTTCCCCCAACCGCACAAGCAACAGTAAACGTTCCTAGAAATGGTTACCTAATAAATACACTTGGAACCGATGTTGATGGCTGCGACGCTAAACCCCAATTAATACCTAGTGCTACCGCCAGCGGTCCAGAAGCTGTTAGGTACTGGAGGTCTCCCTGGTTTGGATAAAGCTACAAAGTATATTGATGCTCTGGGTCCAGCACTAGGTTTGCCAATTCCTCCGGGAACTTTATCTATACTGAGCTCTTTAGGCCTTGGCGACCCCTTGAAAGCTGTTTCAAATCTGATATATGCCGTAAAATGCAAGCTTAATCCAAATGATAGCATAGGAGAAGTCAATCAACTCTATCCTGGACCTACTTTCGGCCTGCCTCCATCACTGAAGACCGTAGAATCTGATACTGGAGATTTTATACTTACATATTCGATCAGTCCCAGTGCTTAGGCTGCTCCTTTTTATTTTCTTTCTCCCTTTCTTTTCTCTATCTCATAATACGAAATTAATGTATTGGTTGGTAAATTATTGACAGATAGGTTACAGACTGTTCTAAAAATCTGATTCTCCACCATAAATCCTTTTATAGCTGCATGCCTACCAAACAGGAATTGTCAAAAAATCCAGACCGGAGGTCACCTGATACAAAGGGATCAGAAATAATAAAACCAATAGTTGCATTTTTCAGTATTTCATTTCTCTTTTTTGGTAGCAATGCGTTGATGATGAGTAGTTATGCCGAGCCACAGGAAGAACTACCGCCTCAGCTACAACAACAGCTACAACAACAAGGTCTGACTTCTAATGCAACTGCGTCGCCTTCTCCTCAGCTACAACAACAACAAGCTCCTCCTATAACATTTCAACAAGGACCTGATACAGGAGGAGAACCTTGTGATGGGACATATTTTGTTGGCCCAGGCGGCGTGACTAAGTGCATGTAGGAGGAGGATGATACAGATATGAGATCAGAAATAATAAAACCAATAGTTGCATTTTTCAGTATTTCGTTTCTCTTTTTTGGTAGCAATGCGTTGATGATGAGTAGTTATGCGCAGCCACAGGGAGTACCATCCCAAGAAGGAGAACTAGCACCTCAGCTACAACAACCTCAGCTACAACAACAAGGTCCGTCTGCTAATATGACTACATTGCTACCTGGTGGTCCAGTCGCTCCTATTTCTCCCACAAGGCCACCTGTCGGTCTTCCCAGTCCTCCTCCCCAACAGCATATTAGTTCTGAATCAGAAGTTGGTGCAAGACCCTGTGTTGTATCTCTTAACAGATTTCTAAATCTAAAAAGTGCAGATGTGGGAAGAATCTTTCCTGAATGGAAGCCTGTGAATGATCCAGTTAATCGTATTTTAGCAGTTTTGGAAGGCAGAGTTACTGATGCTGAAGTTGCCTTCCATGACGTTCCTATCTCACATTACTCACACGATATGACTTTTGACGTTCGACCTGATGCTACTCCGGATAACAGATATACTAACCTTCTTGGAATTCAGATAGATCCTAAAACCGGGCAGCGGAGTCAACAACAAGAAATAGAAGTAGAATGGGAAACTGGTCTTGCTGCAGCCAATTCTGGTAATCCCCTCACATCTCTCAATAAAGCAGGCCAGAGCGGTGGCTTTTTCTCAGCAGGGCATCAAAGAGGGCAAATGCTTTCATTCTGGCCAACTCCAGGTGACCACGTGCATGTAGAAGGATTATGGATATGGGACCGAGGCCATCCGCCAGCCCTGACCGAGATCCATCCGCCACGCCTAGTAGCGACTGAGCGACAGCTGCTTTCTCAAGTTCCCATACGTCCAGTAGGTAATCCATTTGGCACCGAAATAGATGTTTTTGCAAGCGGCGACTCGGGGGCATATTATAGTAATCGTCCTGGTCAGCCAGCCTTCGTACAAAAGGTACCAATGAACATTCGTGACTATACTTTTACTATGAACCACATTATTCCTCAACCATCACCAACATCACAATTAAAATGGTTGGTTGTGAAAGCCCCCGGAGACACGTTTCCGGGAAATCCTACCATAACAACCAGTGGTGCTAGAGGTGTAACAGTAACCATACCCTGGCGCAGTAGTGGAGCACCTGATACAGCAGTATTTGCTAGGACAATATATCTATACTGGGATGCAATACCATCAGGAATGCCATCTTATTATAAGCCTAACACCTATCAGGTGGTATTGCAAAATGTGAAAGTTAATGACGACGAAGAGGGCTCTCGTCCGTTTAATGATGGTGAATACAGATTGTTTGCTCACGTAGGAAGCAAATGGTTCTTCTTAAACGAAATACCTAGAGTATCAAATATTCTCGACGAAGGCGTCGGAGATCTTGGAAGCGGTGAAAGTTTTGCTATTAATAAGCAGTTCCTGGTAACCTTGCCACCAGGTAGCGGGACTTTTAGAGTACATACTGATGGATGGGAAGCTGATGGAATAGACACTGTTATGGGTAGGCTGATTGATCAAAACCATGCCTGTGACTCTGCATTAAAAAGCTCGCTTAACAATATCATGTTTTCTTATTCAGTGGGATATCATGGCTGCAGGGATGACCCTGTTGGAAATGTAAACAGGATATATAACCCTATAACTGCAAATGCTGCTGCAGGACAGGTGATAAAGGCGCCTTCACAAGGTGACATTTTCACAGAAGATCCATGTGGAAATACAAATCCAAATAACGATTACGTATTGCAGTATCGTATTGATAAAATTTCTTGAACTTAGACCGATTTGGTAAAATAGCAGGCTAACGAGAAGACTATACAATTTTGTAGGAAGGGATATAGAGCGATGATACGTTGAATATTTCAGTCCTCTTCCATTGACGTCTTTGAGTCTTTCAGTTTCTACCATTTTCTATAGATGTTGTCAATTTGTCTTTTGTGGGCCTATCTTTATAATAAGGTACTCCTACCTCACTTCAATCTCTTCTTTAATGAATATGTTCCCTAGTGCTGCCTCCCCCCTTAATACGGACACAGGATCTAACAGACCTGTCTTTTCTTGCCGCAGGGTGAATATTACGCCGACATGACAATTCTACTACTTTTTATATCCAGAGATTGAAGTAATAAAGAGAGGAGGAAAGAAGAAAAAGAAAAATGGGTACTCAGATGAGCAGTGCCATACGGGGAATTGCAACTGATGAAATGAGACAGGTTGCTAAAGATGAAGACATCAGCTTGGATACCCTAGTCCATGGAATAGCAAGAGGTTCAATTATCATTCCTAAAAATACTGCAAGAAAACAACAAATTAAGGTTGTCGGTATAGGGCAGGGTCTAAAGACCAAGGTAAATGTCAATATTGGAACATCTACGCTTTACCAGAATCTGGAAGAAGAAGTTTCCAAAGCAAGAGTAGCTGTTAGATATGGCGCAGATACGATAATGGATCTATCTGATGGTGGTGATCTCAACCTTATTAGGGAAAAGTTACTTGAAGCTGCCCCAATAACCTTTGGAACGGTTCCAGTGTATCAAGCATATGCCGAGGGGGTTGAAAAGTTCAAAAATCCTCTGAATATAACCTCTGATGATTTTTTAAATGCATTTGAAAAAAATGTGAAGGATGGCGTAGATTATACTACAATACATTCTGGAATAACGAAGGAATTGGCGCAGCGTATCTTTGATGTACAAAGACATGGAGGTATAGTATCGAAGGGAGGTACAATAACTGCTGCTTGGATGCTAAAATATGACAAAGAAAATCCATACAATGAATATTTTGATTACATGTGCGAAATTGCAAGAAAGTACGACGTTACTTTCAGTTTGGGTGATGCTTTACGACCTGGCTCCATTCTTGACTCGCACGATGAGTTACAAGTTTCTGAAATGATTAATGTATCACGATTGGCCAAGAAAGCACGAGAAAAAGAAGTACAGGTTATGATAGAGGGTCCTGGACACGTTCCATTGAATGAAGTTGCCGCCAATGTTAGACTTGCCAAGTCTCTCATTGGAAATGTTCCGTACTATGTATTGGGTCCGCTAGTGACAGATGTAGCAGCAGGTTATGACCATATTGCTAGTGCAATCGGCGCCGCCGTATCCGCCGCTGAAGGCGTTGATTTGTTGTGCTATCTAACTCCTGCTGAACACCTAGGACTTCCTACTGCAGAGGAAGTAAAGGAAGGACTAATCGCATATAGAATCGCGGCTCATGCGGGCGATCTTGTAAAAATTAGAGAAAAAGCCATCAAATGGGACAGAGACATTACTGAGGCAAGGAGGACCTTGAACTGGGATAAGCAAATTTCCCTAGCTATTAACCCTGAAGAGGCTGAAAGGATTAGGAACAGAAGACAAGGGCAGATACATTCCAATAGTGCTCCTTGTACCATGTGCGGAGGAGCATGTGTTTACATAATGTTGCCGCAGCAAAGAATGTACAAGAAGAATACCAATGGAGGCATAGAAGAGGAATCAGAAAAAACCCCTACTACAGCAACTTATCCAAAAAATACAATACAACAACAATAAACAACAATTATAGATAGTGCCGATAAACTAGGCCTAATCCTACAATCTTGAGCAGATTGTAGGACCCACATTAGTGCCATGCTAGTGCCATGTTAGTGTTTTCTGCTCATTTTCTTTTAATTTAAACCTGCGTAATGCGCGCCGTAAAATATCCATAAATATATATTCATTCAATTTTATAGGTATTTTTTAGACGTACAAACAGTCACATCTCTTTTACAATGTCGGGGCAATTATATTCGAGAGTGGGAGGCGACTGGATACTTCATGAACTCACTTTTGATAATTCTATTGCTTACAGACATTCCATCGCCCAGGATTGGGAATTTCTAGTTTTCACTGCAAGGGATTATCTTCTTAATGCTAAAAAATTACAAAAGCTTGAGAGACTAACAGGGATGGTACTGCTGCAGATAGAATCTGACAATGGAATCTCTAAAATATGGTTTGGGAGGTTAGCGTAACCACATCTTCGTCACAAAAGCATAACTCACAGGATTCATGATGAAACTAAAAACGACAGTACCAAAAACGGACCAATCAAAATAAGAAGATAGATAGATTGATAGAAGGAATAAGAGGCTCTTTTATACTTGAGGTCAGAGCCGGCTTGTGGTAGTCATTAGTATCATACTATAACTCCTTTCAAGACTTTCCCTAATCGTCATCTTCGTCCTCATCATCCTCATCATCGTGGTCATCATCAGCTGACTCTATCTCCAATTCTTTGATAGCAAATCCTTGGTCTTTGATAGATTTTAAAATTGGAGAAAGCTTTTCGATTACTTCTGATACATCTGTAAGTTTTGTGTCAAGTTCCAACTCTATTTCCATGTCTTATTCTTGCATGCATTTATCTTATAATGGTTAGATACAACTTAACTTAGTTCACACATAATTTAGAAATAGTTAGTCAATTGACAAGAGATATCATCCTACCCCACGCCCAAGTATATCATTCCTTTTGCTGTGATTAGTTCTCATTGACCAGGAGAAGTATCATTGCTGAAGAAAGCCGTACTTGTCTTCTCTGTTTCATCTCTTCCTGCTTCATCTTTACTTTGTACAGAATTTTCCTCCTCATCTCTTGGATGTATAATGTATTTTCTAGCCATTAGAAATAGAACTGCTCCAAACAATATTAACACGGCTGCCAGGCCCTGTGCTCCACCATTTGGTACAGCTAGGAAGTATATAATTCCAAATACAATGCAACTTGAGGCTAGTGATACATATTTCAGCGGTTCGCTAAGGGCTAACCTTTTTGCAACTATGCCGATAATAAATAAGGTAATTGTTGGATATATGGTGAGTAAAATAAATTGATCTATATCAATTCCATTGTGCGTCAAAGTTTAGATGCCTCAATATAAATTCGTTGTACATTTATTTTTACCTTGTCCTTTCTCAGGCTATGCAGTTACTTTAGCTGTATGACTGTCCGTCTCAGGGGCGATAAAAAGCATAGTCTACCAATTTTTGTGGACCCCATATCCAGTAGCTCCAATAGGTCCACAAAATAGTATTACTTTAGTAAAGTCTGTATAAAAGAACATGACTAAACAGTTTGTAATTATATTATATTATATTAACTTCAATTGCCTCTCCACTGTCTATTAAAGATCTCGCGTTTTCAAGGGGTAACTTTGCGACATCCTCTTTGTGAAATGGACCGTACTTATTCATGTCTATACCGATAAATTGTTCTATAGGTTTAAGGAATCTCACGAATATTTGTTTAGACCGTACTTTAGATGAAACTGATTCTAGAACCTTAGCCCTCCCACTGAGAGCCGCCATTAATACGTAGTCCTTCCTCTTTGTGTAATCCTGCTCTGCATCTAAAATATACTTTTCCTCATCAGTGAGGCTTGAATGATCAGAGATTTGCGAATTATTTGAGGATGACGCAAGTTGTTGAGATGGTATCAACTTTTGCTGTTCCGCAATTTTTTGTAAGCGTCTTTCAAACAGCAATGTTGTTGATTGAGAAATTAACTCTACCATCCTGTCTCTTATCACAGCCTCCAATCCCTCATATACTTGACCTTTCAATCTAGACAAGGCAGTAGCGACTTCTTGATAGGTATCTAAAGGGATAGATTGTAAGGTAGGAAGCTGAGTTTCCTTTAGAAGCAAATCGTAAACATCCCTAATGGTTTTCAGGCCATCTTGGTTATTGCTGTTACTACCACCGGTATTGGAGGTCATATTATTAGTCTCCCTCCTGGTATTCGCTGGCTCTCACTATCTCTATCATTTGATACGTTAACAAAAACTTTACTCCTATAGCAAATATGGAAGCCAGATGATTCAGTCAAGAAATAAAGATTGACTCTCACCCCTAAATATGAGTGGATATATTTAAAACTTAATTAGAAGCAAACGTTGCTTAGATAGAGATATTCTAGTTGCCCTATAAGATAATCGATGGCAAGATAGAACAGCTGACATATTCTGTAGATGATGTGATGCATAAATTATCTGAAGATAAGATAAAATTT
>DASTUU010000024.1:0-2941 GCA_035759485.1 Nitrososphaeraceae archaeon | reverse complement strand
TGTCTCTACTAAGCCTAGGGATATGAAATATTACGCCATCAATATTTACCGCAAAATCTGTTACATCGTCCCTTTTACCCAGGTGCAAGTCATAGACCTGCTGTTCTATTTTCCACTTTTTACTTATTGTATCAAGAGACTGTTGAATAGATTTAATATCAAAATTCAATATTGTGACTGTTATAAATTATAAAACCCTGGGTTTAAACGTATTCTGCGTAGTATAAGAATTAATACTCGGATGTCCACAACACATATATACCTAAAGTCCATGTGGACCCAACTTCTCATCATCTTTGTATTTAACAACTTTCAAAGATCCCACCAGTGCCATCATCACAATGGCTCACTAATATATGAAACACAAATTATGAACCAATCAATCATCAGTCTTAGCTTTGTCGTGACAGTTAATAACAACTGTATCTCTGATTGGCGGGTACAAGGGGTTTTAATATTATAAATGCTAACACATGCTAGCGAGGACACCAGTAGTCACGAGTCAAGAGGGAGAAGCTGGATGATGACAACTGCAACAACTACATCTGAAGCCCTGAGACGAAAGGGCAAACATGCGTCGTCAACACAAAACCGTAGAATGGTGTGGGAGGGTGTTATTTGGCCTATGATTTTGGAGGTTAACAGACCATATTTTACTTTAGATGAATACCACTCCAAACGAGACAACTTTTGTTCAACCAACAATATTCCCCAGCCAAAAGTCGCAGGCGGATTCGTGTCACTGTTAGTGAAGGGAATCCTTACCAGAGAGAAGAAGATTTATTCTATTCATTACCGACTTATTCCGTATATGCGAAAAAAGGTTAATTTAGAGTATGGTCTTGTAATGAGAGAGATTAATACAAAGCGGTAAAATCAAATACCAGTCCTTTGTGAGTTTCCATTGTAGCCCGTGCGTGCTGTGTATGTATGCATTTATATATATAGGTGTAGGCCTTTTGAAAGGCTGCATCACAGGAGCATGTATCCATTCATACATGTATACATACATGCTACGAAGCCCGGTCGAGTCTTATTGTTAAGAATTAAGAATAAGATGCCGAATCTAGTGGCCAATCTCCAAGGTATCCTTGTTGGGCTAGGGATTTCAGGCTCTGGATCTCTATAAAGAGAAAAGAAACCTGGAGACAGCAGTTCGAATCTGCTCCGGGCTACTCTCGTTTTTATCGTTATGTTGTTTATATTTCAATTTCGTATTGTATCTCTAATACTCTGTATTTTTGTAATATAGTCTCTTAATTTAATTAAATGCCTTTTCGTTATTTTATATGATAGGGCCTGCCTTTTCGATTTCTTTAGGCATCTTGCCAAATTTTTCAAAGTTCTTGACAAATAGTCTCGCTAGTTTCCTTGCAGACGAATCGTATTTCCTCTTATCCGACCACGTATTACGCGGTTCGAGAATTTCTGATGGCACTTCTGGGCAAGATATAGGTATTTCCAAGTTAAATATTCCATCATTGTAAAATTCTGAATCCGCCAAACCGTCAGTTAATGCAGCCCTGACCATTGCCCTTGTATATGTCAAATTTATTCTCTTTCCTACACCATAGGGACCCCCCGACCAGCCTGTATTTACCAAATACACTTTTGTGTGGTGTTGGTCGATTTTTCGACCAAGCATGTCAGCATATATTTTAGCATGCAAGGGCATAAATGGTGCACCAAAGCATTGTGAAAAAGTCTCTTTTGGTTCGGTTATTCCCCTCTCCGTTCCAGCCAACTTGCTTGTATAACCTGACATAAAATGATACATTGCAGCCTCCTTACTCAATCGTGAAATCGGTGGCATCACACCAAAGGCATCAGCAGTCAAAAAAACGATAACCTTTGGATGGCCCGCTACACTAGGGATAATTGAGCCTGGGATAAAATCAAGAGGATATACAGCACGAGTATTTTCCGTAAGTGATTCATCAGAAAAGTCTGGATCTCGTGTTGCATTTTTGACTACAACATTTTCCATAACCGTGCCGAATCTTATTGCATTCCAAATTTGGGGTTCACTTTCCTTTTTCAGATTGATGCACTTGGCATAGCATCCACCTTCGAAATTGAAAATACTACTATTGGACCAACCATGTTCATCGTCACCCACAAGCCTTCTTTCAGGGTCCGCAGAAAGCGTAGTTTTTCCAGTACCGGATAAACCAAAAAATAGTGCACTATTGCCGTGTTTACCAACATTGGCGGAGCAGTGCATAGGAAAAACATCTTTTTGTGGCAATAGGTAGTTTAGTGCAGAAAAAACCGCCTTTTTTATTTCTCCTGCATAAGAAGTTGAACCAATTAGAATAATCCCCTTTTTAAAGTTCAAAATGATAAAAGTCTCAGTCCTTGTGCCTTCAGATTCTGGTATAGCGCCAAAATCATTTACAGATAATAGAGTAAATTCTGGTTCGTGATTTCTGAGCTCCTTCTGCGTTGGGCGTATAAAAATTTGGTTTGCAAAAAGACTATGCCAAGCCTTATCAGTAATCACTCTGATGGCCAATCTCGTGTCAAGGCATGCACCAACAAAACCGTCAAAAATGTAAAACTCTTTGCCCTGCACATTTTTTTTCATTCTACCAAAAATCTTTTCAAAATTATTCTCAGAAATTGGATGGTTTATTTTTCCCCAGTCTATCTTATTATGCGTTGTCTCATCGTCCACAATGTAACGATCATCTGGCGACCTTCCGGTAAATTTGCCTGTTTTAACTGAAAGAGCACCTGTAGAGGAAAGCATACCTTCTCCTCTCTGGATGGCAATCTCTATTAGCTGAGGTACAGATAAATTTCTCATTACCTTGCCAAGTCTTATATCCATCTCCTCAAGTTGAGTTATACATCTTGTCGGTGCTGCTTTATGAGTGTCATTCATTGCACTATCGCCGTTATTATCAATACTACCATCGCAGATCTGGCTAAATAGAAA
>DASTUU010000023.1:0-6059 GCA_035759485.1 Nitrososphaeraceae archaeon | reverse complement strand
TTGCCTGTTGCCAACTCTTGCACCTGTCTTCACAATCTACTTCTATTCATGGTATAATATAATGCATGGTCAGCAGGCCGGACCTGTTCTTTATCAATAGGTATTCATAGGATAGAATAACATTAAACTTATAGATTTGGGAAAAGTTCAGACAGGATCAGTAATAGATTGTTACACTCAATTATGCAGAAGTGTAAGATTACTAAAAAAGGATCTGATCTTTCCAATTGTTGTTTCTGAACAGAGAGGTGAGGTCTCTCTTTGTAAAAGCAATGGAGCGGGAATGCCTGGACTTGCAAAAATAGCGCTGAATGATGTAACTCAGCATGTTCAAAAAGTTGTTGATCAGGGGATCTCATCAGTAATTATTTTCGGTATTCCTAAAAAAAGAGATGTAGCCGCGTCATCTGCACGACGTAGTGATGGCATAGTACAAAGTAGCATAAGAAAAATCAAAAAAGAATTCGGAGGACTGGTGAATACCATAGCAGACGTGTGTATATGTCAGTATAATCTATCTGGCCATTGCGGACTACAAACGAGAAGTCGCAAATATCCAGGCGGAATTATAGACAACGATAGTACATTAGCTTTGCTTTCTAAAATTGCAACCAGCTACGCCGAGTCTGGAGCAGATTTTGTGGCCCCTTCTTCTATGATGGATGGTCAAGTAATTCGAATTAGATCTGCCCTGGATAGCAAAGGATTCAAAGACACCAAGATCATGGCATTTTCAGCAAAACATGCTTCGTCTCTTTATTCTCCTTTTAGGATGACAACATATACCAAACATATTAGTAACTATTATACAACCATAGACAAATCATCATATCAGATAGGGTATGCAAATCCCAGACAAGCTATTCGAGAGATACAGGCCGACGTTCGAGATGGTGCAGACATGGTAGTAATGAAACCTAGTCTTGCGTATCTGGACATGGTATCCGCGATAAGAGATAGAATCGATTTTCCGTTGGTGGTTCAAAATGTTTCTGGAGAATGTGCTATGATAAAAGCCGCTGCTAGAAAGGGTTGGATAGATGAAGAGGAATGGAAAGTCAATAGCGTAGTCGCAATGAAGAGAGCAGGAGCTCACAGCATCATTTCATATTTCACAATGGACGTAGCAAAATATTTGGATGATTAGATCATAAAAATACAGATATTTTGTTTCAGTAATATATAGACGAAAATGCTGGTAGGAGTTGCATACGAAAATGTTGATGAGTCCCGAAATAGTAATAATACTTTTGCTATTAAAAGCTAAAATAATTGCTTCAAGGATTCAGTCATAATCAATTCATAATGCAGCATCGTGGTTAGGATAATTTCTTCACCCAATAGTATTTATCTTCGTATATTGTGTTGTAATGCTTGTTTAACAATTCTAATCTGTCCAGCCAGTAGTATGCGACATTTTTAGCACTAGGATCAGGTTTCTTCGCTAACACTATATACGTTGCGTACTTCCAAGGCTCTTTGAATGAATCTTTATTGGAGTCAGATTCTAGTATTAGGTCAAATCGTCTCAATGGAACCCCGCTTGCCTGCATTATTTCGTTCTGTTGTGAAGAACCAGCTATAATTAGTATCATGCTTTTTCCATCGTATGCTGAGGAGAGGGCTTCTGACATCTTAAGTTGAAAAAACCTGTTTCCAGAGAACTGGTCGTTAGCATTAAGAAATGTCACTACCCCCAAAGCAGGAGTTGCAATTTGGTAGGCAAAGAAGATTAAGATTATTCCTGCAAAGATAAGACGATTCTTTTTAAGGTGGGTAGGCAATTTAGATATGGTTATGCATGCAAGTGAGATTATGAGCGGTGCCAACAATATAATAAACCTCGAGTTGAACCATTCACTTAGATTCATTTCGCCAATACCTATTAGCAGAGAAGCAGCTGTAAACAACGGAGGTGTCGCCAAAAAAAGATACAAATTTCTTCTTCTCCTTCTTTCCTCAGCTCTCCCCCAATGCTTGTGAACTCGGTAGCCTAGTAAAGCGGTAACTAAAAGTACTGGACCGTACGTGGCAAAAGTTGTTATACCATAAAGTAAGGCCACATTCCATGGCTGAAGATAAAGGAACACACGGTTAGATCCTTCAAGTGCCTGAGCGGCTGCAGAGAAATAAGGAGCATTTGTAAATTCTAGAGGATCATTGTATGCATATGCATTCCAAATTAACCACAATGCTATACCAGACAATGACAAAGTAGATACGAGTATTATTCCAATCTTGTATTTTCTGCCGTGATAACACTCCTTATTCCTTATTGCAGTTATTGCAACAAATGGTACAAAAAATAGCGGAAGAACCCATCCTTCATATCTACATAGTGTGGCCAAAGAAACAAAAACTGAACACATTATCAAATCTAAAGATGCGTGAGGGATCCTGCCATAATTTCCGGGACCACTGCGTCTTGCAGGTAGTGCTGCTATGCCTAAGTTTTTATCTCTGTTGCCTGAGTTAAGAGATAAATGTTTCCCTAGACCTGACGTCCATCTTATAAAAAAGTACGCAGATCCAACGAAAAATAACATAAATGGTGATTCGGTCATCGGTATTATTCCCATGTAGAGTATGTTGGGGTTTGTAGCATAAAGCAACGCTCCCGCAACCGCTACATAACCCACGTTAAGATGACTTTTGATTATCTCATATAGAAAAACGGAAGTGATAGCCAGGCATGACAAGCTCAACGCCGTACCTGCAAATCCTGTTCTAAACAATGGCTCTACTAGAGTGAAGGGTAGCAACAGAAGATGTGGTAGAGGAAGCCAAGCAGTCCCCAGTTGCTCCAATAGCCCCGGATTAATAGAATCAACAAATTCTCTGGCTCTTACTAGGTGAGAAACAGAATCAGCATAATATACCAGTGAAAATCTATCGATGCTGTATAGGAAAAAAGCTGCAGATAAGCCTATTACTATAGTGACGAAAAACACAACCCAAGATTCGCGTCCGTCTATTAGGTATCTTGTTGTAGTTGCAATTTGTCTCAGATGTTGTATGAGAGACTCTCAAGATTATAAAGAATTTGCCAGAGGCTGTGTATACAATGTGGTTTTTGTCTTTACTTCGTTGATGAACTGGCGTCATGAAGTACCAATGTTTCCTTGAAAATCTTACGAAGTCACATACAATTGAGTGTTTTTCATATAGGCAAATGGAATTCTAATCTAGGAGCGAGGTAAAGTCACTGAGCAGTATAAATCTTGAATTATACAGGTCAGTCTGTCTAGAATTTATGATACGTGGATTTTCAGTCCACTTTGTCTTAAAGCATAAAAGAAATTGGGGCTTCTAATGTGTGTCATAATTCGTATATGTGTTAACTAGAATTTTGCCTGTACATATAGTCAAAAATGCCCTTAAAAAAGTCAAATGTATCGTATCTTCACATAAATAGACTATCGGTCCCTATATTTTGTGTACATTTTGGCATGGTAACCAAGTATAGGACTGCGCCACCGCGCAAGGTCTACCAGATGGTTGAGGCTATCCAATAAATTTTCATTAGTATAGAATCATATTTATGTAATTAAGCACTTTTAATCTTAATGTCATCGTCAGATGCTATCAGGTGTGAAGAATGTGGACTTACTTTCACAACATCGCAAGAGAAGGAAGAACATATAAAATTAGAGCATAAGGAAGGACAAAGGCCTAGTGGTGTCAGTTAATCTTTCTATTAATTTTCCAATCGTCTTTTGCTGCTGTTGTCAATCACTTATTAAGCGATAAACTGTTCCTAAGGACTCTCTGGTGTTATATGAAACTGGCAGGTAGCATATTAGATATGAGTAAAAAAAGCCAAAAGGGATGAAACACATGAATTGGAGGATAATAAACAAGAGTTAGATGAAGAAGAGGAACTAGACGAAGGAATTGAATAGATTAACAAAATTTCTCACCAAAGGTAAGTAATATTCTGACTGCTTTCCTTAGACATCGTTAATATTCATTCTCTTGTTAGTTTAATTATAATTTCCTTCATGGACTCCCTCCCGTCTTCGCTGTTCTTTTTCTACTCGGCTGCATTAACCCAACAATAAGATATCCGTATTCTAGGTTATGTTTAGTGTGATTAATCCCATAAGAACCATGTGGTACAAATTTGCCATCCAAAACTTTTTCTATATACAGTTTTGCTTTTCTTATTGAGTTTGCTGCATGTTGAATTTGATAATCAGATAACTTCCTTCCAATGTCATTCTCAAGCGCAGTTTTGAACTTTTGTTGGTTCTTGACATCTGTTATTAGATTACTGTATCTCTGTAACTTGCTATAGTTTTTGCAAAGGTCACTTATTCTCAGAATATCTGTTCTTTGTAGTTTGGCAATCGCCGCGCGAATATCTATTTTGTTTCTATCGGTGATTCTATTGAGACTTTCGACAAGTTTATCCGCTTCATCTTCTTTGTATAGTTCTTGGTGTTGTTTATAGTCACTTGAAATGGGTTCTGAGTTGGCCATATGTTTGGAAACGCGTTCTTCTTCTCTTTTCTTATTCCTCTGTATGGTCTTAATATTTGAAGCAGTAGCGGAAGTGGATGCAGCTGCAGGAACATTGGTAATTGATGTTACTACCTCGGCAGAAGAAACATCGGTAGCATAAGAAGTCCCGACATCTGACTTGCGCATTTGATAATAGCTTTCTACATTATGTATAGAGATTCTCCTACCACTCACGTCTACTCCTTTAGCAAGAATAGCTACTACATCGACAATAATTTTTGGATAAGCTTTCTTTAACTTACTGTCTGAGCTTTCATAGTTTGCCATAATATCTCTATAAATTCTAAATATTATCTCATCAATCGCTTTCGTCCTTCCTTCTATACTTGTTGTGACGGCTACAGTGAGAAAATCATATATTTCTGATTGAGAGAATACCCGCTGACTTAGAAGACAAGAACCTGCTATTGCATTCAGAGCAATAATCCATTGTCCGAAAAAAGGCTTTTTTGCTATCTGCTTATGAATAGCTTTTTCGATTAACTCAAAACCAGTTTTACTTATTTGGTCGTCATGATTTATTTTTAACAATTGTAGGCACCTAGTTAGTCTCTCTTTCATCGAGTTTAGCTCTTGTCCATACTGTGATGGAGTATCTTTGATACTGCGATTATCTTTCAATGGTGTCTCACAAATATCCCTAGTGCTTTGTTTGTTGGATGCTTACATCTACATCTTCTAGAACCATGAAGTGAAAACTTGTGATGACATCTGTAGTAGGTGCATATCGGTTCAGCTGGTTGACCTAACACATCCAATGTTCCCCATTTTTCTGATTCGCTTCGTGTTGTACTCTTGTTCTCCTCCTGTTTTTGTGACTTCAGTTCTTGGTTTTCCTCATCTCTGTCTCTTGATAACGATAACAAAAAGTCCTTAAGGTTATCTCTTGACTCTATCTCTTCCATTTGTTCCTTCTTCCAGTGACAGCTATAACAATAACCACATTTTACACATGTAAATTCAGTTCTATGTCTACAGAGTATACAATCTTTGTATCCCATTGAGGCATCCCCGATGTACTCATGTGGGGTTAGCAGTTTTTCTTGTTCTTCTCTTGTTAGTGTGGAGGAGGACGAAGATGATTGCATATCGCTTACTTGCTAACAGCAATATCCATCTTTCGTTTAGACAGTGCTGTTGATGTCGTTCGTTTACCTTTTACTCTGAGACTAGCTTTCAAAGCCTCAAGTATGTCTGTAGTTTCTTCAGGCTTTTCCTCTTCCTCTTTGACAGTAACTTTTTGTCCTTTGTATTTTGCTTCTATTAGTTTCTCTAACTCTTTAGCATATGTGTCAGAGTACTGTCCTGGGTCAAACTTTTCAGTTGTTAGGCTTTCCACTAATGTCTTTCCTAATGATAACTCTTTAGAGTCAACTTTCTGCAAACTGTCTAGATTACCGATTTCATCCATTGGTCTTATCTCGTCTAGGTATTTTAGCTGATGCATTACAAGCCCTCTTTGATATGCTCTTAATGCTACTAATTGTTCTCTTTCTCTTAACACTACTTTACCTATAGCTATCTTTTTAGTTTCA
>DASTUU010000022.1:0-8764 GCA_035759485.1 Nitrososphaeraceae archaeon | reverse complement strand
ACCTAATTGCATAAATATGGACCCTATCAACTGACAACATATTTTCGAGGTACACATTCAGTAGGTTATGCAATTCTGTACGAAGTTAATGACGATTGTGTTTTTATCCTTTTTTATCCATCAATATAGTACCAAAAGATTGTGGTTAATAACGATCTCATGCCGTGTGAAATTTAGTTACAGGCCTTATAACAACTTAGCATTAGTTGGGTAAATGTTATTGTGAGTATTCTGTATGATTCAATTCTGAAAATAGGAAGAGGCATCATTAAGCGTTAAACGAATTTCTACACAAGAGGATCGAGACTATCCTGGGGACTATCGAATCCATGTTAATTGGTACCAAGTCTGCTGACCCTCAGAGTGTTATTGTTACTAATAAAAAAGATGCCTATCTACGAAAAAGCTTCACAGCCTTTATACTAAGATTTATCGAAACTAGAAATATTGTCCATGCTATAAGCGAACCAATCATCGATGCTTGGTAAGGCTCCACCATATACAACTGGAGCAGCTGGTAATGAATTGCTATCTTCGAAAAAGAGAATATTAGCTCAGAGACAGAAAAAGCGGCAGCCAGCTTCTTTATATCACACCTTATCCTGTCCTTATGTTTCTTTCCAGTAAGCGGGTCGATATATCTATTTTTGTTGTCTAGGTAAAATAATAGTGCAAAAAGTGGAATATAGATTGCATATTCTACTGACAAAGTCACTATCGAATTAGCCAGATTATTGTTATCATATTGTGCATACGACTGAGTAAATATCGCTCCACCAAGGAAGGCGAAAATTCCTGAAAGAAGGATATTCTTGTTTAGGAGGATATAATTCCTGTATTTTTTATAGAATTCTCTGGTATTAATCCGCCTACCATTAAGCAATTAGCATTCCCATACTCAAGAATGGGAAGTAGGTTATATGAGTTCTACTTAGGATAAACTATTGGCAAAAAGTAAAGCAGGCTCCTGAAAGCCTAGAGGTAAGAAGATACCATGTAATTAATAGCGTCTAACTTGGCAATTGCTGCCAGATATACTATCAAAAATGAGAAAAAAATTATTTTGATTGTTAACAGCTATGGTTAGAAGGCAAAAAACATTTTTTATGTAATGAGCTTAGAGATGTCAGTATAATGAAGAATCTGTATATCTATTATATTATTGCTGTATCAGCAGGAATTTTGTTTGCTCTATATTTTTACAATACCCAAATAAATCGTCCTACTTTTGCTCTTGAAGTAGATCCCACTAGAGACACAACGGACATATCCGGGGTTATGTATAGAGTCCGACTGACAAATATTGGTTTAAACGAACTTACAGGCATAATAGTAGATATGGGAGGGACTGATATCCAGAATTTAACATCACTTGGCGCCGGCCAGTCTTACTTTTTTTATCCAAAACCCGATACGGCAGTAACTAAAGTAAAGGTTAGTACAAATGAGGGAATTTTTATTCAAAGTGATTTTCGTTCTCCGACCAAGGTTCTTGGTTTGCCAGGAGCAGGCCGGTAACAAGCTCTACTCTACATGCCACCTTACATGGCGTAGTTGTGCATTTATTTTTCTAGAAATGTGGAGGCCGCCGAACCTGCGGTCAATTGATTATTTCTATAGTGGAACCCCTTAATCACATTACTAGGTTGAGGCAGACATTGTTCGGATATTGTAAGATAGAACTTACATTAAAGACAATTGTAGGAATCTGAAACTACATTGGTATAGGTGAGTCGAGTAAATGCAGTTATCTCATTTAATTTCTTTTGATAATTATTAAGAATGCATTTAAAATTTATTAACTATTACGTAGTAAATAAATGTAGGTGTTTCGACTGGCGGCGAAGCATGTTAATATAATGAGTTGTTGCAACATTGTCCTACCTACCGCCTAGCAACAAGCATGGTGTCTAATGACTAAAACATCTGGCAAGTGGTGTCTGGGTAGTATTCTGTACCATCAATCCATTTTACCATTAAACAGACACCGCCAGCCCTGCTATCTCTCTATATCTAGTTTTACATGTAAACAGACTGGGACACGGCAGCGGCTCCTCGATAGTATATAGATGGATGATAATAATGATGGAATAATAATATGCAAACAAATTTTATTTTCTGTCTGAATGCAGTATATAGCAGTATTATGGTATTGCCATAAATACATGTAGAAAGATTTGTTATGTGAATTTTGCTCATGTGACAACTATCTAGCGATGCAGTATTGTATGATATAATTCTCAGGTTTTGAATTATTCAATCAGAGCTGAAGCTCAAGCGAAATTCACTAGTTTTGGCTGGTCGGTCGTGTTGATATAGCTGAGTTTTTTTGGGCAGATATTTTATGATTTACAGCCTACAATCAGTCAGAACAATATATGCCATATAGTTTAGTTTAGGCTACCGAAACTTGGTAAATAAAGTCCTACTTCCTTCCCCTATCTGTACGCATAGTCAACTAGGCTTTAAGGACTATAAAAAACTTTGAATGTCATAATAAGTGACAATTTACTCACAACATTCTTTTAGTTTTTAGTTTAGAATAGAACTTGGTAGTAGTATCAGAAATACTTTCTCTAGACCCAATCTTTATTGTCATTTTTTAGATGCAATTATGCATAACTCCATGAGTGTGTTGATAACGAAAGTCATTCTTAGAAACCAGCATTGGAAATAACAAAAACTGTATTATCATTGATGTTGGTAGTCATAACAATTTTGACAACTCTAACAACTATAGCAGCTTATGCATGATGATGGAGATGGAAACAAGAATAAGGCAGAAGATGATGGATAGCAGCTGCAATAGATGACTGTGACGACAACGATGTCGAACAAGCTGGATTTGACTGTATTGCTATAGCAGCAAACGATGTTGAAATACAACCACCAGACAAAAGCATAATCTAGGGTTTCGTCAGTTGTTCCTCGTTTGACTCCTCTATTACATCCTTACCTTTGATAACCTAGGATAGTTCATTTTAAACAACGTCCTTGTCTGAACTGATAAATTTTATCTGGTCTTGTATCTTCGACCTTGAAGCAGTTAAATGTCTCCCTTTATATCGGTATTACCACATGCTAAAGAAATCTTTCGTATTTATGATGCTCTTATCAGCGTCAGTGATTGGAATAGGTAGTGCCATACATCATCAACTAGAAGTCACAATAGCGCAACCACAGCCACAACAACCACTACAACCACAACAATCACCACAGCAGCAGCAACAACAGTTACAATCCCCAAACACTGCCCCACCCACATTAGGGAAACGACCAGCAGCACCTCAAGGACTACAGCAGCAAAAAAGCACCATACCGACCATAGTTCAAATTCAAGAGGACAAAGCATTGGTAGATAGAATATTTCCATATATTATCCAGAAAATAGACGGCAAGACATTAGCTCAAAAGATAGATACCGAGACTCTAATAAACAAAATTGGTGGTAAAAGACTAGCCCAGATAGTACTTGAAAATACTCAGCTAAAATTTGGTACTTCAATAAGGGAAAGCCCAGTTGTCGATGTTAAAAAAAGCGGACCTGCGCCTCCAGCCAGTTTTCATCAGGCTGTTGCCACATGTCCACCAGAAAGCAAAATTACGGGTGGAGGAGTTGTTATAATGACTAGAGGGCAGAAGGGGCAAGGACTGTTCGCAGGTCCAGCTGACAATCAGATAATAGAATCAAGATATGGCCAGCTGGGAAACACATGGTTGGGGGTAGTAAGAATGGAATCAGAAGGTAGTTTCTATACCCAAGCGGTATGTGCGTGGTCCAGCTTGAGGGTAATTGATTAACTGACTAACCTAACTACTACTCTGAAATAAATAACCTGGTTAGTTGGCTAACCAAGGTTAAGATTGTTTTTCAGGTAGGATTCCCAATATTTTTTACAACTTATACAGGAAATCACGTAACCTTTTGCCTTTGGCCTGCTCCTTATATACAAGTTGGCGCAGCACCAGCTTATACCCAGAAGACTACGGTCAATAAAGATGCATTCGCCCCTGATACTTACCATACAGTTAGCGCAATATGTCAGCCTGGTACAAGGGTTTTTGGTGGTGGTCATGTACTAGATGGATCTCTTAACAATCCAAAAAATGATGCTGAAGATAATCAATTAGTAGAATCTGGTATAGGTGATCATGGAGGTTGGAAAATAACAGCAAAAATGAGTTCATCAGGAGAAGTATACGGCTATACACTGTGTGGAAAACTCAGCTTATCCTCAGCTCGGTGAGTATGCCAAGGAAGATCTAATCAATTTCTGCAGATCCCCATATTGATTCCTCCATTACCATCCTCTCTTTTTCTTCAATCTTTGTATCCCTTTCAGTGATACCAATATCAGTAATAGTATCGGTATAATACAGAGCTATCCCGTCCAAAAGAGAATACAGCGAAACATTACGAGCTAAGAAAAACCGGAAAGATGATGATGGATAATGACATTAATAGCATCCATTATATTAAAAGATCCAACCTATCACCGCGTCAAAGTCAACCACTGCAGGAAGGGCCTAGACTCGACAAACATTCATAGGCATTGGTTGAGTCTCCGGTTCCTGTCCCATAAACTCTATCAGATTGCTTTGTCTTTTTTTAGTATTCTTTGGAGGCAGTTTCGAAGAGTTTCTAATTCGTTGATCTTGTTCCAACTGTTGTAATTGTCACTTTTGTAGTTCAAGTCGTTCTTGTAGTTGGTTCCGATTCTCCCAGGATAATTCTGAAAGGCCAACCATTTTCCTAAACAGATTTGCAGTCCCGGGTCCAAAACCTGCATAGTGATTATTGGCGGCAATCATGGAAAGATTAACCTGTTTCCTTCTACCTCTTTCTTTTTTGTTTTCCACATTCTTCATTTCGTTAGGCCATCTTTTCATTTCCAAAACTCTATCCTTCTGAATTTTTCTATAGTTCTATCACCGATGAATCTTACATAGAGAAAATCTGTTGTAACGATTGGAGCTCCATATAATCAAAAACCTGGGAGTAATATCTTAGTCAGTCAGAGTTCTCAAGTTTTGAAGGATAAAAAGGCCCTAGCTAGGCTGAATAACTCCATCCAGAACATCCTATATTGTATTGCAAGTGAAAGTCACGATATTATGTTACTTAGTGGTAGAATGTAAGAAATCTTAAAGGATCGTCGAGACACTATAAATCAAATAAGTCAAAATTACTCTCCACATCCATACCTAAATTCATTGCTTAAATTATCAGCCATATTTTAGCTAGCTCAATTCTCCATTGATTTGTCATAGTACATGCCTTAGCAAGTTTCGGAGTGGTGCTCCATTAAATTCTTGACATTGCCTAACATTTCTTTATGTTCTGTGCTGAATGGAACTGGCAGTTGACACTTAGTAAGCGGAACTAAACTCAATTAAGTACAATATAGTACTCCAATTTTAGAATAGTACTTTCTCAAAACCTAAATATAAGTTAGTTGATTCAGCGTTCAATGCTCTTAAAAAGTCAGTTTCCGACAGCACTGCTAGCAGTGATATTCGTTTCAGTATCACTATTTGCTATCACTTATACTTCAGAGAGGTCTTCATTCGCGCAATCTAGCACGCAGTCATTAGACCAGACGTATTCCAACACACAGTGTGGGATATCTATGAGTTATCCATCTGACTGGACAAAACAGGAATTAAATGAAAAAGTAGTATACACGACAAAGCTGGCAAACTTTAAACCGAGTGGCCCAGATGGTTCTGGAGTTAGCCTAAAACTAGAAGCAAATGATATCACTGCATATCCAGAATCGGCCAAATCAGTTGATGCATTTGCTAACACTGAGAAAGAAAATATTTTATCGATTCCTCAACTCACCATTGAGCAATCAGAAAGAACAGAAGTAGGTGGCATGCCTGCATATAAAATAGTTCATAATAACCCTATTACCCCGGAAAACATGTGGAAAACAATGAATACGATAATAGTATCTAATGATATGCAGTATATGCTACTCTTTACCACAACTAGTCAGGATTCATACGAAAGATATGCTCCTGTGGTTGATAATATGATCAAGTCAATAAAGATTGATGGTAGCAAAAAGTGCTAAGACCTACGTCAAGACTCTAAGTACTAACATACACTGGATTCATACTCTTGAAATAGAACATCTATTCTATTTCATTCAATATAAAATATGGTTGTAAGCCTTAGAAAATCAGTCGGTTATACAAAAGTTAATCACTGAAAATATGACTTGCAATGGAATTTGTCTGGATTTGTCCGGTTTTACTGACCTTTCTTGTTTATTTCAATTCAAGGGATAGACGGCACACTCGACAATAGTACATCAGTTTGTCAAAATCGGAGAATAATGTCATGATGTTAGAGCACCGAGGCACTCTATTTTCTATTCTAAATTTCTTAATATTTGGTCCTTTTACTCCTGCTGCACATGACGCTCCAGCGTGGGGAATAGCAACTCCGCGCTTATAGTCATTATACTAGAGACTTCTTTATCCATGCGCCCAAGAGTTGTAAAAAATTTTCGATTTTCATTTACTACTTACCTAGTTTTTTTGGGTTTGATATCAACTAATTAAAAACTAGGTATCTCTCTTCCTTGGACTTGGGCTCTAAACAAGCCAAATATGATTCATGAATGCAGGTCAGTTCAGAAGATCTGGTTTGTTGTTTCTTATTCTCCCGATTCCTTTTCTTGTTCTTCTTCTAACTGATCTCTGTCTTCATCATAATCAGGTTATGACTGTTTAACTTTTTCTCTGTTTCACTTCTAACTTTCGAAATCCCTATTCGTTCAACCTTAGTGTCTGTATAGCTTTATCTATTATCGGTGCAAATTTTGCTATGTCTGATATATTATTTACGTCATTCTGTGGGGACCTATCAGATGACAACGTTAATTGCAAGGCATAGATTCTATTTGGGGATTCATATTCATATCTTTTGAATATCTCTGTGCTGCTAAAATCTGGAATACCTAACTGCTCTTCTTGTTGTTCTTCAGTTTGTTGATTACCTGTAGTGCATTTCATGGTTGAAACATTGAACACTTTACCCTCTATAGTAGAAGTTGAATTAGGTTGAAGGTCTGTACATTGCATTGGGGAGGATGCAGTAGGTGCATTTTGCATTCTAAGTTGGCGTTCTTCCTTGTCCACCACTGCTAGATCCATCACTGGTATGGTCTCATTAATTTGACCTGTGGTAAGTCTTTGCAAAAGTTCATCAGAAGTTCCAAGATGCATAGAGATAGAGATGCCTTTGTCGCCAAACATACCCTCTGAAGCGTACCAACCTGTGGGTATGGCAAAATTGATTATGCCATATGTCGGGTTAGAATATTGTCCAGTAATATCTGTCCTTAATCCGCTCTCTGGTTGTGCTATTACAGGGTGAATAATAGGTATACAGGTCTCTATTATGTAAGGCAATGTGAGTATTAGGAGAATTCCTATAAGAAAATGGGGCTGAAGCAAGGGTAATGATGAGTTCTGTTTTTGCATTAGTTAAGGGATGGAAGAGGGCAATTTAAAGTACAGTCATTTTTGATGGCCCCGGAGGTAGTGGAACCGCAATTGGCGTCAGGGTGTTTCTAAGCCAAACTAAATTGGTACAGTTCAGATTTTTCTTGCGCAACGATACCAGAAGCAAATTCCAGCAGGCAATCCTTCGGTTTGCTCGGACAAGCCTTCCTAATTGGCTGCCTGGATGTCGGTTTCTGTGGCTGAATAGGGAATTAGAATAATTGGTGGTGAGAAGGACTTGCCATAACTGATACGATTAGTTTTATTTTCATTAATGCTATCCTAGCATTACAGTAGAATAAAAAAATTTTTGACTATACAAAAAGAAAAACCTTGCGATACTAGGCTACTCTCCAATTCTACCTTCAAGGCATTTGATGTGCAAAAGTAAATCTTTAGCACTTCAAAGGGTGGTACTGAATTTTCTACTTTAGCAAGACTGCCTAGCCAAGTTTTGTAAATACAATTAATCATAAAAATAGTAGGCAGAGGTAGCCGACTAGTACCACTATAAACAGAGAGTCCCATCTCAAGCCCCACAAGATCTACCACGTAGACGTGCCAGCATGGCTATGCTACCTTAGGATTGCTCCCTCCCGGACCTCATCCATTTCGGTAATGTGCACTTGCATGCACACAGTCAGTCAAAACTGCGCCTTCGCGCAGCTTGCTGCTCATAACCATCCAACACGGCGTGATTTCATCTCAGTGAGGCAAGCAGGTACTTTCCATCTATAGATTTACCTAGCCGTTGCTGATCCCAGCGTAAAGCCGATTTCTGGTAAATGGGTACGGCTAGCACCCAGATCCTCCCTACCTCATAGAGGATTAGGCTGTCTTCAGATATAATATTATCTGATTTAGATGTCCTATGATAGTTTGTAATAATTAGGACGATTATTCCGAAACTGAATTTCTCACAATATTATTGTTGCGGTATTTGGAACATCTGGCTATTTCATATAATCTATTATCAAGTCGGCTTCGTAGATGCCACATCTGGGTGATTATATTTTAAGTGAAGCTGCAAATCCTCCTTATTATAGCAGATTTGGCTACAGATAAGGCATTTGCTTTTTTCATACGACCTCTTCGAATAATTAGTGGAATCAGGCTTGCTGATCTTTAGTCCTCGAATAAAATCTCTTAATCCCATAAAACATGCCTCCTTATCTCAAGCATATTCGTCATTATGATATTAATCTAATGTCTTATAAAAGTTTAATAAAAGTTTAAAGCAAATTGT
>DASTUU010000021.1:0-4475 GCA_035759485.1 Nitrososphaeraceae archaeon | reverse complement strand
TCTTTCAATTCCTAGCACCGAACCTAATACAGCCAACATTGGCAGTACAAGCTGTTTCATCATTTATCCTCACCATAATTATCGGACTTGTTCCGTATTTGCAATGTTATCAAATCAACACTGAGATCTATCAAAGAAAATAGGTTCCCTTATTTTAATAGAAAAATAATCTAGATGATAGGAGAATACTTGATCCTATCTGACTAGCTGAATGACACTCCATGAGCTTTGTTTGTAGGATGTTTACATTTGCAAGCATTGCTGCCCTGACCATGAACTGAAAACTTGTGATTACATCTATAGTAGGTACAGATTGGTTCAGCTATGTCGTTAAAGTATTCGGGGAGTCCTAAAGGATTTTCCACATAAACTAAATATGACATGCAATATAAAATTATTTGAGACGGTCATAGTAAGAATGAAATTGATTACATTCTTTTGAATATTTATCAGTAAATTTCCTTCTTCATTAAATCCCAGTTTATCTTGTCAAATCCTAGTTGCTTTCCTTCCTTTGTAAGTTCAATAAATCCACATTGCTTACAAAATGAACCTATTAGACGTTCAATATATAATGTTCCTTTGAATGACTTGTCATTTTCCATTTTAGCATTTTTAAACTTAGATGATATTCCCCAGATTTCCTTAGACATGCATCCTGGACATATATACCAAATACCTATGTCCCCAATTTCATTAGCAAGATGGTCATTATTGCCAGCATTCCTATTTTCTTTTGACAAGTAATTTGACTTGTCTTAGTTGATATAGTTATTATGTAAACATTTGGTTCTTATTCACTTGTATTTCCTTTTCTAATATTTAGTAGCCAAATCAACTAAGCAATATTTGTGGCAAATCAGGGTTCTTTTGTATCAGTAATTAATTTTTCTGTACGAAATATGATGAAGGCTTTTATGTGTATAGGATTAACACAAGAAGCATTTGTTCGAAAAAGAAAGCCAAGGGAGATGAGCTTGGGTTCTCTCATACCCTCGAAGACAGGAAAGAAGACTAAGGAACCATACTTTGGGACCTACCACCATTCTACCTCGGCGGCTTCCAAGAAGATACGTGCGGTCGTGAAGGACATGTTCACTGATGCCTTTGCTTCTCTTCCGTTTGGGAGAGATGACGAGTTGAGGATTCTTGATGCGGGTTGCGGCCTCGGATTCTTAAGCTGTGTCAGTGCTGAATTCTACAAGAATGCGAGGATAACTGGGTTTGATACGTTTAAGCACGCCAGCCTCAAAAGGTCCAGTCTTGAGAGGGCCAAAGAGAACGCGAAAATTCTTGGTTTCTCGGACAGGATGGATTTCAAGAAGGGCGACGTGTTCAGGTTCACACCAGCCGAAAAGTTTGACATCATCGTCTCTAACCTTGTGTTTCATAACTTTGGGAAGATGCGATTTAAGGCCTACTCCCGCCTTTCATCGTGGGCATATGCCGGCTCATTCATCGTAATGGGTGAATTGTTCTTCTCGCCCAAGACCGACATAGCCGAGCTCGCGAAGGCATTTAGGATTCTCAGAGAGATCAAGACCAAGAGTGATGGTTTTGAACAGTACTCACTACTCGTCATGTCAAAGCCACTAACGTAGGAGCCTGCACGAATGGCGTGGCTGCAAGTCTGGTTGTCAGGTAACCAAAACCTACTGTCTTCCTGTAACGATATTTTAACCACTCTAAAGACTATCTTTTAATACCTTCAGGTTTAGTCTATATGCTCAATTATAGACTAACATATAATACATAGTACTGCCTATTATGGTTTAGTCTTTCTTACTTCTTCAAATTTTCAAATAAAATTAATTAATAACTATACTTGAGACTCTGATTTAGCAGATAATAGTTATGTATAATAATATCAAGTAGCTACAACCTAAAGGCAGTATGTCATCATCAGCAGCAACAACAACGGTAGGCCAGTTAATGACTAAAAAACTAGAGACTATAAATCCTTCTAACACTGCACAAGAAGCAGCAAAGAAAATGAGAGACAAAAAAGTAAGTTCACTTATGGTTACCGATATAGAAGGTGAACCTATAGGAATAGTAACAGAACGAGACTTAGTTAGGCAAGTATGTACTAAAGATGTCAATAGTAATGCTGTAATAGTTCATCATATTATGTCCTCACCTATTGCTACTATTGACGCTAATTCCTCTGTTGAAGTAGCAGCTGATATTATGATTCAAAACAAAGTACGGCATCTATTTGTTAGGGATGAAAACAAGGTATTAGGAATCATTACTCCAAGTAATTTCACAAGTTATCTTAAGGAGAAGTTGAACTTGGATGATGTAAATGCAAGAATATTACAATCATTAAAAGAAGAAGAAAAAATTAATCAAGCATAAACAGCCAATCCATCACAGGATGCTTCGCTTCCTTCCTCTTCATCCACTCCTGCTTCTACTAATCTAAAAGCCGTCCCTGGTAATATTTCTCTATATAAAAGAATATTGATACCTCATGACTGTTCAGAAATGTCAGATAAAGCATTGGGTCATGCTATTTATTTGTCAAAATTATCTGGTGCTGAAATCTTTATTCTCAATGTAATTGAAGAGATTGATAAGTACGCCCGTAGTGCATTGGTGGCCACAATGAAAGGGAAGCAAGAGCAAGAAGGGTTTGAAAAAAGAAATAGAGACTTTGAAATAACAATGGAAGGAGAAGTAAACAAATGATAGAGCAAAGAATGAAATTATGCAAGGAAGCTGGGTCAGAAGTCACGTGTCTTATGAAATTAAAACAGGAGGAAAGCCAGCCGATGAAATAGTCAAGCTCTCAGAAGAAACGATGTTGATCTAATAGTAATGGCAAGTAGTAGAATTACTTCGCCTGTAAGACTAATTGGAAGTACCATTATAAAAGTAATAGATAGTGTGAAGAGACCGGTGCTTGTCATACATGAATAGAAACGTTGTTATGACTACATTGGGAAAGTCGATGGAAAGGCCCAAATTTACCACCAGGGAACACCTTCTCTTTATAATGTGTTCGTTGCATGGGGGTCTTTAAATTCCCCACCACTATTAACTTTCTTAACTATTCCAATCTTTATCTCCAACTGTCATTGCTACACTTTTACTTTCTTATGGTTGCAAAGCGAAGCCTTAATTCTTGAAGTTTTGTAAATGGTATATATCTAATCCTTTGCTAACTTTTAATCTCTATTATTTACTACGTCGATTATAATATATTGAGCCATTTAATAGTATGTAGATTAAATGGAAATAGTTACTCTCCTCCTGTCAACTAGCCTTTCTATTCTCCCAAAAGGAAGCGTACGTAACGAAGGTGTATTTTTAACTTTAATCTTTATGCTAATTGTGTTTATCGGACTTGCCATCTACTTGCGGAGGAAAAACAGATAACCTAGGCTCGTGTCATATTAATTCTCAAGTCACTATGGTTCATCAGAGGGTAATCAAGTGCTAAAGCAGTATATATTTAGTTTCACAACGGTAATAAAATATAGGACTAGAACAACATCTCATCACTTTTCCTTGTACAGGTGGTAAGATGTCAGGAGCAATATGTAGAATCTGTGGTCATAAGGAGGAATTGCATTACGTGAAAGAACCATCTGGTGATTTATTCATTCCCGATATAGGATGCATGCAATGTAACAGAGAATATCGTGCATGCCCAGGCTTCTCTACTAAAAGGCAATAGATCTAAAGGCTTCATTGAAACCGTCATGTGTGCTATGGTGGCGCAATCAATAGTGAGAGATAAGTATAAGTATTGTTCGTGCTTGGTTGCTTTTTTCCAGTAATTTGCCTGGTAGCTTGCCAGTCGTAGTACTTGGCAGGTTATGTACTAATTCAATTTGTGTATGGCGAGTAAACTTGCCAATATTATTACCAACAGATTGACGGCTTCTCCCCTAACTTACTCTTAGTTTCATTATTATAATTGTCGTATTAATTCTTTAAGATTATATATGATTATATATGCGACTATCGAATGTCATTTCTAATTCATCGCGTACCATATTGCCATAGCATCTTCTACTGCGGTATGTGATGTGATTGCACTTCAACATCTGCAGTTGTAATTCTGTATCTAGAAATTTCGACAATATCTATTTAGAGAAAATGAATTCAATATAAGACTGAGAATATTCAATATTGCGAAATTATTGTGCAATATATGACTATTATACAATGTCTTATCTAGCCGGTCTCTACTATTAAAATAATTTAATGTAAGATATCTCTACCATTAAATAGTTGAGATGGGGAAGGAAACGAATATATCCGTCACGCAAGATTTGTATATAAAAATTTAGCCACAATAAATAAGCCATTTCATGATGGGCCAACCCTGCGGCTGTGCGCCACTTGGTAGTATATTGGGGTCACAATTAGGTCCTAAAAATATAATGGTGAAATATTGTATATAAGTCGACTACGGGATGAAATAACTAAAAACTGCGGGAAGACTAAACTGTGTATTCACA
>DASTUU010000020.1:0-1786 GCA_035759485.1 Nitrososphaeraceae archaeon | reverse complement strand
TGAACCTAACATAATGACCATTATGTAAATTTTCTTTAGTCTCTGGATCTCTACTTCCTTTGGTATTAATGCCGGTATTTGGGCCATTGAGATATACGTTTTTTATAGATGATCCTATATAAGTCCGCCTTTTTTAATTGTCCAAGCAATTATAAGAAATTTACAAGCTTTCCTAACTTATTTGAGATGATTTGTTACGTTAAACCTTAAAACTTTGATAAATTGCTGGTGTTATATGACTATCACTATTGTTTAGCACTTTTGATAATCCCAATGACTGGCAGGTTCCACTAATTCCGCCTAATTTCCTATCCTATAGCCCGAGGAATTAGCTGTCTTTTCCATAAACAGTAGCAGATAAATGTAAGTAATACTGTCAGCAAGGCAGTTGACCCTTTTGGAGATGCTAAGGTAATTGTGCCGATAGAATAAAGTGCTTCCTGACACTTTACTATACCAACGTCTGGTTGAATATTCATGTACCGCAGATATACCCTGGATGAAGTGAAGCACAAAGTAGTGGACCTTTTGCAGGATAATAGGTCGGGATTGTCCGGTATTGAAATTGCCGAAAAGATAGGCATCAACAGGATGACGGTTACAAAATATCTAAATATCTTGCTAACGCTCGGATTAGTCAAAAGAAAGAAGGCTGGGCCAGTAAATATATGGTATCTAGAATCAGGCATCATAAGTCTGGAATTTCCTATAAATTATGTTGAGGTTCAACAAAACTTCATAACATCTATCTTCGAAAACGATAACGAGAAATCAAGCAGAGTAATCATAAACGCGCTTAATTCAACAATGGATAAGGCTAGAGTCTTAAGTGACGTTGTTCTCCCGACCTTCAATACAATGAATGAACTTTATGCTAGGGGCAGATTGGGAAAGACTGAACGAGAATCTCTGTTGACTATTCTATCTGAGATAATAGACTTGATAAGATTCAATTCTCAGTTAGAAACCACTAGACCAGATGCGCATGTCCTGTTTGTTGCCAGTTCTGAGGACAAAATTTTTTTGGCTAAAACTGGAGCGCTCTCTCTTCGGATTTTAAGGTGGAATTCGTCATACATAGGAAACGTTGAGCGGCATATAGATCCTTTCTTTGACATAGATTTCCAACGATACATAACGAAAGTTTGGAATAATAAAAGAGGATTGAAGGTGCTATGCATTCTTTCTTCTCAGGAGACTTCATTGCGCTTTCTTTCACTCGCCGCTAACACACTGAAAACAAAACTTACGGGAGAATTTTCCGTAGCACTATTAACCTCACCTGAACTTTCTGATAAGATAGAGCACATAGGTGCTGATGTAGCATTCAGCAATATACAATCCTTAGTTGACTGGTGTGAGAAAAAGTATAGAAACTACAAAAGATGATAATTTCTATACATCTTAAGTTGTAAGGGTAAGTAGAGTAGCAGCTTAGAATTGAAATGACTTAAATTATTTCAAAAAACAAGTCTAAAGTACATCGTTGGGATATCGACTTTGATAGATTGCTTGCACATTGTCGACTAAGCATTCCTACTCTTACATAATCCTTTTATAAGGACTGCTCTCCACAATTCTTACTTGGTAAATTTCTGTCCTGAATGCGGTGGCGACTTGAAGTTTGATCCTGTTAGTAAAGACCTAGTTTGCAAGAGCTGTGGTTTATTTGCTTCAAGAGAAAAACTCGATGAATTACGAGATAAGAGAAGGGAGCAATTGAGAGATAGACGGAAGACGCTACATGAGGACTATCTTGATTGGTGGCAGACATCAAAGAAGGAAA
>DASTUU010000019.1:0-3258 GCA_035759485.1 Nitrososphaeraceae archaeon | reverse complement strand
TGCATGATTACAGGTGTAGCCACCAACAACGAAGATACTATCGATAAGGAGGCTGAGGGCAGCCAAAGTTGATTGCACGAATAATGAAGAGATTTGAGTCTTGTCCGTGAGATAGATGTTGAAACTTCAGCGTTGCAGTACTTAATCCTAAACCTTTCTCACTAAAATATCTCGAGCGCCTGCTAAAGCTATCATGATAATTTATACACACATCCTTTTTCCTTAAAATGTCCTATAATAAGGATAGTGTAGCCGATAAATTCTGGCGGCTACTAGTACAATTTACTAAAAGAAGTGTTAATCCCGCCCTATCTCATATGTCTAAGCACAGACCTGCATTTCATGGAGGCTCTGATAATTTTTGATATTATCTATTTTGCCCAATTAGCTGAGTGAAATTCTGCAATGCATTTGTGATGTTTCCGTTAGGAGCAGCGGACTCTAATCTGGTCATATTCAAACCAGCTTCCTGAGCGAACTGACTCACCTTTTGCTGGAATTCTGCAAAACTAGGACTAGACATAAATGCTTGCACAGCATCACGTATTCCTTCCGGAGAGGAAGTCGTGTTCAAATTCGACTGCTGCAGCAACATCCTTAAATTTTGTGTGAAGTTAACGAATCTTGGATTGTCAATGAATGTTGTAGCCTGTTGTTGTTGTGTCGCATTTTGAGAGGTCATATTTTGAGAAGTTTGAGCAAATGCATTAATTGAACTAGAACCCAAATTAGAAATTAAAGCAGCTGCAAATAAAGAAGTTATTACAACTGCACAACATATCTGTATTTTGTTATTAATATGGAATGATCTGATCTTCACGTCTTAAAATAAAGAGTGCTAATATAAATGTGTTAATCTAGCGATGGTTTAATTTTTATATAATAGTGTGATGTGTATTTAGAAGAGCATAATATGCGAGGATCAAAAATAACTTTTGGAATTATTTTAGCTCTGTTGATTTTCGTGACTTTTAGCACTGTTACAGTACAATCAGGATATGCACAAAGTATCGATCAATCAGACATAATAATAGATCCTACAGGAAATGTTTTTGGATTTGTAAATATCAAGTCGGATGGACATTCGGTTGAAATTAAGGGATTATCAAACTACCTCCCTCCATCAGGAAAGGTATTTGAGGCATGGTTACTGGATGGAGGATCAGGTACTTCTGGCTATCCACTTAGCATAGGACAATTCACAGACAATCTGACCCTTTCATACGACGCAAACCTTGTCAACCCGTATACATATACAGACTTGTTCGTGACGATCGAACCACAAGATGATCCCGATCCGAAACCTGCAACTTCCGTAACTGTGGGTCTAGCTCCACTAAGTGTGCCTTTCGGAAAATGAGTTGACGAAACTTCTTCATTTTCCTGGTAAATCTCTTAACTAAAATTCAAAATAACAACGCACACTAAACACTATAGATAACTCTATATTTTCTTGAATACCATAGTTGCCTGATTATTTCGTTGCTTTGCCTAATCTAACTTGGCATAACTAAAAGAATTGTTGTTCATTCCTCGAATGCTAAAACCAGAAGCTATGTCAATACAATAGTTTGAATTCTATCGAAGCAGATACAGATTTGTTTAAGCCCTAAATCGGTAGTATTGTTATAAGATTATCATAATTGCATTCAAGGGGTTTTTGGCGTACGCTTCCAGATGTATTAGGGCAGTCGCATTGTCAGGTATATGCAGAAAGCAATTACTTGAACTAATTTTCATCTAGCGATTTATGACAAAGACTCAAAGAATTAATTGTAGAGCTTCATTACATCTACTGGCAGCGGTGAAGATTCAGAGTTAATACTGAGAGTGTGAGGAGAAGGCATTTGACTGAGCTGCCATTGCATTTTACGAGATAATGATGAGCATCGATGATTATCATTGTCGTCGATCATAGTCATGCTATAATTATCATCTATTAATAAATAGAATATTAAAGATATTGGCCCTCGATGACATGACTAGATATAATAATATAATATTTTGTTTAATTCTTTCAACGCCAGATTAATATAATCGTGCGGTTACTAAGCAATTATGGCTCAGATGCCAGCACTGATACCAAAGGAAGTCGAAATCCAGAGATTAAAGAAGATCTACATCATGGTCATCATGCTGGGTTCAATCGCGGCCTCGGTAGAGGTCGACAACTTCGTCGATGGCTCACTGCATCAGACAGCAATCAGAGACAGTGCTTTCACGCCTGCTCACTGGTGGCTCTACAGCCACTTCGTAGCACTCCCATTAGGTTGGGGCTTTGTAGCAGTATACGACAGAAAAGTACCAATCCTGAGAGGTCCAGGCAACTCGATGAACACCGGTCTGAAAATGACCATCCTTGGCTACCTGGCCACGATGTTCACAATCGGTGTCAACGAAATGTGGCACTTCTGGTTCGTCGAAGAAATATTCGCAGTTCCAAACCACTGGATGTTTAACATGGGTGTCGTCGTGGCATTCATGGGTGCCCTGGCATATGTAGTCAGGGTGTACGCCAGATTGGTGGAATTGGGTGCAGAAACGCCAGCCAAGAACCCGTATGTGGCAGAAATGTACAAGCTGGCTCTAGAGGGCAAGCTGTATAGCAGATCCATTCCATAAGCGTGGAATTTCGACAAGAAGTGTCTGGACAACCAGACAACCGCTTTTTTCTCTTTTTTTTGGTTCTTTCAAAGCAAAACTGTAAACATATTTTTTGTAGATTAGAGCACATTTGACTATTATTACGAGAAGGAGAATTCTATTGGAAAACCCTGTGGTATATACATGATAATGCTGACTAACAATTTTTGTACATTGTACATAACAAGTAACCAAGCATGGTTTTGGTAAACAATAAATACGCATCATCTTTGCTCAACGATGTGCCTATTGACCCAGTCTGTGGAATTGAAATGGATGAGGAACTCGCAATTATCCATGAACATAAAGGTAATACCTACTACTTTTGCTGTGAAGGCTGCAAGAGAATCTTCAAGAAAAAGCCCGGCAAGTATTCAAAGTGAAACCGGCGCAACTGGAAAAGCCCCGCATATTCTGCAAGATCTGGCATCAGGTTTAATGCATCCTTGACACTGTGGGCAGCGCGAGTCACAATCACTATCTTTTTCCTTCTCCTCTTCATCTTTTGGCGGAAGAAAATAGCTTCTGAAAATGGCATAGTAGTGTAGATGTTCCTTGTTCCTTATTCTGACTCCATCCTGTTCCTGTGCTATCCTTTTCTTGTTTGCAAAAGTA
>DASTUU010000018.1:0-1127 GCA_035759485.1 Nitrososphaeraceae archaeon | reverse complement strand
AAAGGAGTATCCTGCACACTTAGGGTTTAATGATCTTCATATAGAAGCAATTCGACATATAGATCCAAATGCTACTCGTGCAGCAGCAAATCAATCAGAACAAGACCTCTTTAATCTCATAGTACATCATCACTGCAAAGTATATGATGATATGACTGCTGCGTGTTTGCTATTTCCTACTGGCATGAATGATCAAGACAAACCATATGGAATAGAATATGTTATTCCTTCTAACCTATACAAAACTCTCCCAGAGGAAGAAAAGAAGTATTGGCACTATCATCTTACAGAATTGCCTAGAGTTAACGCAACAACGCCAGATATGACTGTAGAGGAAGCAGCTAAGGTAAAACCTATTTTAGATCAAACATATGGCAAAGTAGTTTATTTCTGGCAATTCAGTGATCCACTTCCAATAGGTGAACCTAAAGCTGTAATAATACCGAATATAGTAGAGCAGGCAGAACAACAACATAATGCCACTGGACAATAATAACAAGAAAATTTTCTAAAGTACATGCCGAGTTAGATTGCTGTAATCAAGGCTCACATGTTTCAACTAATCCTGCCAACAATTGACTAGTTGATGAGAATTCTGCGTAAAAATGTCAAATTTGATTCACGAACCACTGGCCCCTAGCGTGAATATTGCAGAGCTACCATTAACAAACCCTAGAATTGTTCCCACTGATATTCCTCTACTTATGGAGTAGGAAACCTAACCACCCGATGCGGTAGGAGATTGTCTTCTGAGAGTCCAGTCACCTGGATATTGAATACCTGCTTTATAATCAGGGTTCTTGTATTAGTTAGTATTCTTAGATAGATATGTTAGCACAACGCGCATGATATGAGGCTGACAATGAGAACCATGTTTGTTACTAAAAGAAATTAAGAAGAAGATGTAGTCTGTTATACAGAAAGACCAAAAAAAGGTCTGTTAGCAAAAAAATCTTATCACGCTAATGATGTTATTGTACTACGAGATCAACATAAAGTTGCATTGCATGTAGGCTGCTCGTTAGTCTTGATAACCCTACTATAATTTAAAGTTGTGTTTTTGGATGTCTGATTTATTAAGTTGTTTAGCTACCATCGCATTCAATTGCTGCTATCACGCAATGTAT
>DASTUU010000017.1:0-3675 GCA_035759485.1 Nitrososphaeraceae archaeon | reverse complement strand
GGTAACGGGATGATGTATCCTTGAACGGGACTGAAATTGAAACAAAATTGATGACGTTAAATCCAGCAACGGAGGAGATCCTTAAGGAGTATGAAATCATGACTAAAGAAAAAATCCACGAATGCGTCAAGAAGGCAAGAGAAGCATTTTCAGAGTGGAAAAAGGACATACATAAAAGGTCTGATTTTCTCTATGCTTTTGCAAACGAATTTAGAAAGAATAAGGAAATTCTAGCTAAGACTGCCACACAAGAAATGGGAAAGGCTATCAAAGAATCAAGGTCTGAAGTAGACAAATGTGCTTGGACAATGGAATATTTCGCAGATAATGGAAAAGTCTTTGCATCAGAGGAAGTAGTCAATACTGACGCAAGAAAGAGTATCGTAACCTATGAACCTCTTGGAGTAATTGGCAGCATAATGCCTTGGAATTTTCCATATTGGCAAGCGCTAAGATTTGCAGCTCCTTCATTAATGGTTGGCAATACCATTATTTTGAAACCGGCAAGTGCTACAATGCAATGTGGGATTGAGATCGAGAATATTTTTAGAAAAGCCGGAGTACCGACTGGCATTTTCCAGACTCTGATAGGAAACTCGAGTATTGCTGAAACCCTTATCGATTCAAATATTAATGCAGTAACATTTACTGGTAGCGTTCCAGTGGGCGCAAAAGTCGCTATGAGGGCTACATCCCAATTGAAAAAAACTGTTCTTGAATTAGGAGGAAGCGATCCATTCATAGTTTGTGAAGATGCTGACATCGAAAAAACATCAACTGGAGCAGTCAAAGGACGCTTTATCAATTGTGGGCAAAGCTGTATTGCTTCAAAAAGGTTTATTGTAGTATCAAGTGTTGCAAAGGAGTTTATAGAAAGGTTTGTGCAAAAAACTGAAAAGCTGAAGATAGGAGATCCTCTTTCAGATGATACTGATATTGGTCCACTTGTTAATGCCAAAAGTCTCAATAACATGGAATCCCTCGTCACAGATTCTGTGAGGGAGGGTGCTGAAATAATTACAGGCGGAGAGCGTGCGTACAGCAAGGGTTTCTACTATCGTCCAACAATTATGAAAAACGTTTCTCCAAAGATGAACATAGCAACCGAAGAAGTGTTTGGTCCTATTGCTCCTATAATTACAGTCGATGATGAAAGAGAGGCAATGAAAATTGCAAATGATTCTAAGTATGGCCTTGGAGCAAGTATCTGGACACAAGATCTAGATAAAGCTGAAAAGTTATCAAGAGCTGTCGAGTCCGGCATTGTTACTGTGAACAATGTAGTAGTATCAGATCCCAGGGTTCCTTTCGGAGGTATCAAAAATAGCGGATTTGGAAGGGAGTTATCCAGATTTGGCATGTTAGAATTTGTTAATATAAAGTCAGTGAGATTCTATGATCAATTGATTCATAATCATCATGTGGAATAAAAAAATAGGGCTAGAATAAACATGAGAGAAATTTTGAACATAATTAAAGAATCACCGGCTCGGCTTGTTATTAAGTTTAAGCTTTAGGACTAGAGCTAGCATCTTAAAGCATGATAACGTTGGTCGATATGTCGGTAGCATTCATTTGTTTTGCAAAAAGACGTTACTCATACGAATAACTAGTCATCAGAACTGTTTGCTTGCTAATGGCCTGGTCGCTTATGACGATGATCAAGACAAAACAGAATTAATATCAATTAAACGAAACTCGTAATAACCCCGAAACACTATACTCTATTTATGAGCAGCATCCAATATAGTGAACTTGAACAGAATGCTCGAGCCCTTTTGAATAATTTGCAGCAGCAAGGAGGACCACCGATTTATACTTTATCTCCAGACAAGGCTCGTGGTGTTTTATCCGGGCTCCAGGCTAGTTCCTCGGTCCAAAAACTTCCGGCGGATGTAGAGAATCGTACCATACCAGGGGGGTCTAATTCCAAAGATGTATCTATTACCATTGTTCGCCCCCAAAATAGTAGAAATGATACTTTACCAGTTGTAGTCTTCACCCATGGAGGCGGATGGGTCCTTGGTGGGTTCGATACTCACGAAAGACTGGTAAGAGAGATAGCAAATAAAGCAAATGTAGTTGTAGTGTTTGTTAACTATACTCTGTCACCAGAGGCGAAATATCCGACTGCATTAGAACAAGTTTATGCTGTAGCAAATTGGGTAGCTCAAAACGGCCAGTCTATCAATGTAGATTCTTCCCGTTTAGCCGTAGTTGGCGATAGTGTAGGAGGTAATCTAACTGCTGCCCTCACCTTGTTAGCCAAGGAGCGTAGAGGTCCCTCCATCAGATTTCAAGTACTTTTCTACCCAGTTACTGATTCCAACTTTGATACTTCATCTTACAGGAAATATGCAGAAGGGTACTGGCTTACCCGAGAGGGCATGAAATGGTTCTGGAATAACTACACTTCAAATGAAACAAATCGAAAGGAACCAACGGTTTCTCCACTCCAGGCATCGATAGACCAATTGAGTGGATTACCGCCAGGAGTTCTCATCAATGGTGAGAATGATGTACTCTGTGACGAAGGAGAAGCATATGCGCTGAAACTTCTACAGGCTGGAGTCCGAATGACCGCGGTTCGATATCATGGTACTATTCACGACTTTGTAATGTTGAATCCAATTACAAATGATCCCGCACCACGGGGAGCCATTGAACAAGCTTCTCAAATGTTGAAACAGGTATTGTCAACTTAGCAACAGCGTCATAAGATCAAGCAGAATGCACAAAGGAGAGATTCTTACGTCCAGGTTAATCTAAATTATATATAGAATATTCAATGTGTAGATTCAATTTTTTTAATCGAATCGTTATGTCTCATGTATGCTCTGCTAATATACTTTCTTAATTAATAAAATAGTTCTCGTTACAGTAGGGACATTTTAAGATCTGCTCTCTCTCGTAAATTAATCATAAATTGATGACATGGACTGACTCGTTCCACAACATATTAACTAAGTTCCAGATAGTATCTCTATTTCCTACATTCCAAAAGGAGAACCTGCTCGTTCTAAAGCCGCAAGACGTCCCTTCCAGCCCCCTGTACGATGGGCTTGGTATTGGTGAGTTTTTTCGATCTTAATTACATCACTACTACGGTATTCACTAATTTGAACAGACTTCATAAAATCTATACTAATAAGAAAATTAAAACCTGGCCCGTGCCCTTAATCATACACTGCTAAATAGGTGATACTGTCGAACATACCATAGCAATTCTTTAGTCACTTGCAACAAATGTTACCGGCATAAATTTTGATTGTTAGTCGGTGACTTTTGCAAGTCAGTAGTTTTAACTTGCCACCAAAGTAAGTTTTATGATTTCTGATTTTGCTTTAGTCATTCATTACCAAACTCCCAATTTACTGTTTGACTGCTCGCGCAGAACTCCAAAGTGCCCATCCAGGATTGACTCGATTCGGATAGAGCTCCAGCATCTTCTCGTAGAGCTCCTGTGCGGTTATCGTCATTACGGCCATTCGGTCGAAATCGCGTATGTACTGGCGGGTCTCCTCGATGATACGGGGATTGTCCTCATTATCAGGTCGCTTATGTGAGGCGATAACTGTATGTGGATTGAGCGACTCGATTTTGTCGAGTGCAGTGATCCATTCCTGGCGACTCTTCGCATTTGACTCAACTAGGTAGAGGTGAACATCGTTGTAG
>DASTUU010000016.1:0-5609 GCA_035759485.1 Nitrososphaeraceae archaeon | reverse complement strand
ATCAAGTGAACAGCGCAAGTGATCATCCTTGAGAAAAACTTCCGCGATCCTATTTCTCTTATTATCCTTAATCGTTATTCTATTTTGGTCGACATCAATTTTCTCCATAAATGGAGCATGTCTGGCAAACGTTTCGTATTTTGTAATAGTTTCTTCCATCATGCTGGTAAGATATCCAGAAAAGCTTGTAATCCCCCTAAGCTCCAAATTCCTTCTTGTCCGTTCGTAAGTTCCAAATAACCTGTTGTAAACATTGTCACTTACCGTAATAGATTTGAAGCCAGCCTTGGGCATTCTATCATTTAAAGTACCTCAATGATATAAGACTTGCTAGAGAAGGTGTGTTGCTCTGCTATATAGCGGGCTCGTCAGTAATGAATAATTGTATTTACATCTGTTATCGCCCTAATGTTCCAGTCGCATCGACATTTTGTATCGATTGCAACCTCCTAAACCCAAACTTTTAGAATCTCTGCAAGCCGATGGCTAAAATTTCACCTTTTTACATGAATTTCTATTGTCTAAGGGTATAGAACAATCTGTTATTAATATCCTACAATTTTTATCTAGGAATTTGGGTGTCTGACCCAGCAAAGGCGACTCAGCCTAGACGTTCTGATTTCTAGAAAAACTACCTTAAAAAAATACAGATGCTGCCTCTAATTGCTCATCAGCAATGTCATTCGATAAAAAAGTAAGTAAGGATCAAGGAACCAGCGCAAATCTTAAAGAAAATCTACGATGTGCAGAATGCAGTAGCGAATTGGTCATTTTTGATATGGTATCTAATGAGATGGTATGTAGTGCATGTGGCTGTGTTGCCAGCGATAGATTCTATAATAACGAGCATAATGCTACATATTCTACTCAGTCCGAATTTCGAGATAGATTAAGAACAGGACTGCCTGAGTCTTTAGCTATTCATCACAAGGGCCTATCTACATTAATAGGGGTGGGGGATACCGATGCAAGGGGGAAAGCACTGGAACCAGCACAAAAAGTTAAGATTCAAAGACTACGTACTTGGAATAATAGATCTCAATTGAACGACTCTATATCTAGAAATCTTGAAAAAGCTTTAAAATTTTTGAATAATTTTGGTGACAAGTTGTATTTGAGCCAAGCTGTTTTAGAAAGTGCAGCATATATTTACAGGAAAGCTGCAATAAAAAAGCTTGCTAAAGGCAGATCGACTCTTGGTCTCGTGGGTGCGGCCCTGTATGCAGCTTGCCGAGAAACTGCGACTCCAAAAACTATAGCAGACATTGCAGGTGTCTGTAATCTTCCTAGTAAAGATATTATGTCACATTATAAATTGATTCTTAGAGAACTCTCCTTACAGATGCCCATTCTACATGGTCCTGACTATGTAACACTCATATCAAACAGACTGAATTTAAGCGAAAAGACAAAGCGAGAGGGACTAAGAATTTACTCCGAAGTACAACAGAATAGAATTTCCATAGGAAAAAATCCCAGAGCATTAGCAGGTGCCGTAATTTACTTGGCTTCGCAATCATGTAATGAATTTCTTAGACAGGTGGAAATTTGCCAAGTTGCTGATATCTCAACAGTTTCCTTGAGAAAACGTTGCAAGGAAATTAAATCAACCATCATGGTATAGCCTAAATCTTGATTACTCGATAAGATAGATCTACAGCATCGTTTGCCGACTCGAGTTCTTGATTGGATATGAAAAGATAAGACGCCTGAAATGTTGGGTAGGCTTCTCGACAGGAGAATAAGGTCATTACAGAACCATCATGATCAACTCTGAATCCTTGACAGGGTTCATGCCCTCTTACAATAACTCTTGTATTTGAAAGCCTTAACCATTTCCTGGAGATCTCGATCCCGAAATGTTTTCCTATTCCCCTTCGTGAATATTCCCAGTCACCAGTTCGTAGACTCTGTCGCGGGTCATTCCATAATATTTCTTCCATAATGCTATTGCGAAGATAGGTTTGATCTGCAGTGCTAATGATATCCTTAAAGCTATGATCCAAGTTTCCTGTAGGGACACCACCATGCACCAAAAAAAGCGAACCTTCGATCAATGTAGCAAGAGTTAGTAAACGAAAAAGAGGCAAAATTTTTTTGTTATAAATGAGTTTTCCCTTGTCGTAACCATATCGTCTAATTACTTCGACCTGCAAGTCATGGGACGGGAAAGGAAATTCGACAGGTGCTTCATGATTACCGCGCATTAAAATAACTGAGTCGGGAAACTTTTTCTTCAGACGACAGATTACAAATATTACCCCAATTGAATTGGTGCCTCTGTCAACATAGTCACCTAAGAAAATTAGTTTATTATTAGGATCTCCCAAGAAGGCTTCAAAACTCATGTCCGTAAGAATACGCCGAAGAGAAGTCAAGTCGCCATGTATATCCCCAACTATTACTAATCTCTTGGGTACACTAAGCTCAGCAAATGATTCTCTGATTTTTCCTCCCACAATAAGTCCTGTTTTTCTCTCTCTTTGCAGAACTTCTATAACGTTATCCAGTGATTGTACAAAATCATGGTCCTTCACTCCTTCGAAGGCATAAATCAAATCTTTAACACTCAAGACGTTGTGTCACAATACTTTGTCTGTGCTTATAGGTTTAACGTGCTGCACTAATCCAGCAAGTAATAATGATATACTAACATCAGAAGATGAAGAAACTACAGACTTCTCTTACGATCACGTAAGAAAACTTTGTATGGGTGTATCACGTATTGAATCGAGGAATTAACACATATTAATCCCCTCATTGGTCAACCATCTCTATGTATTAACTATCGAAACTTTCTATGAAATTCTCTTTAGTGTCATTATCATGGTTAGTGATCACTTTTTCTACCTTGCTAAATAGTAATATTTCTATCTAATATAGCTCCACGCAAGTTAAATGGAATGTCCGATATATTTATCCATCAATGAAGAACAGGAGTCGCTATGAGGTAATTGCTGCAATTCTCAAATCAGCAGGAAGAGATGAGACTCGTACAAAGATTATGTATAAAGCCATGCTAAGCAATGATCAATGCAAAATTTACCTTGACTCTCTTTTGCACAGCGGGCTAATTCAAGGATCAAACTTCGGGACTAAAACGGTCTATCGAACTACACAAAAAGGAAATAAATTCCTATCCTATTACGAACAGATGAGACTTCTTTTACCCGTTGTCGTAGAAGAAAATATTGAAGAGGGTTATTACCATCTGAATACAGCGCCTGACTAAACCAGCGGAATCAGCTTCAATCTAGGATAGCCAAAAGAATTGTTGACTTCCATTGCTAGAATTGGGGAGAGAGAATATAGTGGTCTTAAAAATAGGCTGCCTTTAATCACACTTACCTTGAGAACCATATCACATATCTCTAAAGTCCATGGAATAGGCTCATTTTCCCGCGCTATGAATATTGTCAGATCAATGTTTTGTCTTGCGTAGCTTAAATGCTTCATCTTATTCTGAGGATCAAGTCTTTGTAACCGATTTAATGGCAAAATGCTGAATAGGAGTCTGTTTGGGTCGATTTGATGTTCTTTACCAACATTTTCACGTAGATAGCATAAGAGAGGATCGTCTTGATCCTTGTCAGCCCAAGAAGAGGAGGGCTCTGTTAAGCCGTTTATCTTAGACCCTAACCAGAAAAATCTTTCTAGGTCGGCTTGTACGATCGAAAAGTATGATTTAAAATACAAACTTAACCTAGTAGGATCGACACCCTCTGGAGGTTCGAAGAAAACGACATTCCCAAATTTTAAGAAGGTCGCCATGGTTTTGAAAAGGAATGCCAATGCTATAAGTATATTAATACCCGATTCAACTTCTATCAAGGCTATTCCTCTCTTTGGAAAACCTCCACCCAAATTTGTATCCAGTTCATTGTAGCCGCTTTTGATAAGGCCGTGTTCGCATAACAGTGACCGTCGGGTATTTTTCCTCTTATTGAATCGAAAGAAATTGATTGAATCTAAATTGATTATGAAGTTCTTAGGGTTGTGCGCCTGAATGCTTCGAAAATTGCCCTTATAGAGTGTGAACATGTAGGAAGGCTTTCTTATTTTTATGCCCCTGAGTTTCAAAAGCGAAATTTCCCTTATCATGATATTTTGATAATATACCTGGTCTAATTTTACTGCTCCATCAACCACAAAGTCTAGAGAGGTATTACTTGGATCTTCGCTTACGAATATGAGTTTTGCGCCAGCTCTTTCTTGCCAAGTTTGCAGAACTCTTTCATTATTTAGGCGTGCCTCTCTATCCATAAAAGAGGCTATTGCGTCCCAGCTGTCAATGATAATTAAAGGGGCCCTAACATCCATTAATTCATTAGTGATTCTTTCGAAAAGAGATTCAGGTTCGTCGAGTCGAGCGTCCTCAAAGTTTATAGGAACATCGGTTTCATTCGTTTCTGAGTTTGACTTTTCTCTCTCCTGATTTTCCTTGAATTTCGCTATCCAAGGGTATAATGTTAGGAGTTGTTTAGGGGAAACCCTTGTGCAAATATAAAAAAAATTGTCTTTAATCTCCAAAGCTCTTAGGATTGTAAGAGAAAGAGTGGTTTTCCCTGTACCGGCTGACCCTTTAATAATTAGAGAGTAAGTGTCTTTGTTTATAAATTCCATCAGCTCATTTGGTATAATTGGTGAATTATTAGATCTCTCCTGTATTGAATACCCGCGCATATATTCATCTAATTAGCACGGCTGTGGCAGTAATAAGAGATTTGGATACATAGTGAGAGAAAAATTGTCATGATATATCAGCGTCATCGTGATTGCGCTAGTCAATTCCATTTTAAGGTTCATAATAATCAAGGCACTAAAGTAGAACAGCGCATCTAGTTATTATTCCCATAGTCCAAAATGTTCATTAATTCCGAGCGCATCAATTAATCCCTCTGCATAGCCGATGCTCAGGACAGCAAGCTCAGGTCTTCCTGTCCTTAGAAATCTTATCGCATCTTCGATGTAGTACTCAGCATTTTCAACAATTTCGTCCAGCCTTTTCCTCTCTCTAGGAGTAAATTCGTTTTCTAAAGTGGCTCTTATCCTGATTATCGCACTCTTTGCCTTAGGAACGTATCTCTCTATCATGCTAGCGGACTTATTTTGAATGTACAATGTATTATCCGATGGTTTATCAACATTTTTAGTGAGGGTCATCAATGCGTCAATCTCAGCAAAATGCAGAAATCCCGTCACAATAATTGTATGAGGTCCTAGCCCATAATCTAGGTCAATCAAGGATCTAACTTTTCCAGACATTATGTTCTGGTGTTTTGAGCCTACTCTAGACACTACAATTGCGAAAGTTTCCTCATGACATGCTCTACTCTTAAGGTCCTGTTCGCATTCTAATAGGGATTTAAGTGCAGCTGCTGGATCCAGAAAAAACACTTCACCGCTTCTGTCATTATATTCTGTCAGAACCATAGTATGATTACCTAAAATCAGGTTATCAAAGATTACACTATACACACTTACGACAGACTGAGGTTCGGATGTTATTGTAACCGTTCTTCCAAATTTATAGACATGAAGACCAATCTCACCAATCAGGGAACTGATGCCTGAGGCAGCATGTATTACCCTGACCTTGACAGAATTTC
>DASTUU010000015.1:0-3133 GCA_035759485.1 Nitrososphaeraceae archaeon | reverse complement strand
TAGCGGTAGGTGGGAGAGAATGTATGTCACTATGATTTACCTGTTTCTTAGAACCTAAGTATTGGTTTACTTGTGCATGACTACTATTACTGCCTGCATTCTTGTCGGTGGAGATAGCCCTTTGCTGTGGTAATATTTTGTATACCCATTCTTTTCCACCTTTTTTATTCCGTACCAATTTGCCCCTGTTGACGTATCTTGACAGGTAGGTAGCAATAGCATCTAGACGCATTGACTCTCTATACTCTTCTTCATACATTTCTTGTATGTCGGTAGATGTAAAAGTGCTATTAGGGAATTTATGCTCAATTATATACCATACCTTTGAGCCAACTGATGTAAGAGAATTGCCGATGCGCATATTTCTCTCTCCCAAGCCTTTCTTATGTCCAACATTATTCTTCTCGTACATCTCACTCTCCGACACGTTAAGTGATTCCATCAACTCGTATACCTTTAATATTTTATTTTTTGAAATGTCCCCATCTAAAGAAAGGTTATATTTGCTTCCCTCGGCGTCCTCGAATTCTATCTTTATTTTCTTCTTTCCTAAGCTCAAGCTAGGGTACCCTGCCTACCACCAAATGCATATATTGACACTTAAAGTTGACATTGCAACATTTATGACAACCAGCACGATTTTTGTTAGCTAAATTAATGGATCTATAATTAATATCTATTAGAACAAGTTAAAAGCTAGTACTTGTGGCCTATTCGCATCTCCTCTACAGGCAGGATCTAATCTGACTTCGCGCATTTAATTCTACTTTGTCAAAGCGTACTTTGCCATTCGACAAACTATCTTTATTGAGCCTATAACAAGCCTCCAAGCTATAGAATCCATTGTTATTTCTTCTATAATTCTATGACTGCTGTCCTTTAATCCAAAAAAAAGTTGAGAGAGAAAAGCATAATTAGCAGTCTTTTTACGGGTACGCTCTAATGCAATAAGGCCTTCAAGGCTTGTTGAGAAATATTCCTTATTCGCAAATAGTATTCGTCGCTTGCTAGTCCTTTCCATAAGGCCTTTTAACATCAGATCTGTGATAACCTGGGAGATGACTGGCAGATTGGTTTTAACTTCTCTAGATATTTTAGCTTCAGACTTTGGCTTACTTTTTGTGCATGTAAGTATCCGGCTCTCCAGGCGAGTCAGCTCAAAAGACTGACTATTGGGATCCGAAGTACCGGTGGTGGTATTTTCATTTGAGGAATATCTACAGGAGTAATCTATCTCTCCCATCCTGTCGAAGATATTAATTGCCAAAGGAGATATATATCTTTTATAAGATTTGAAAAATATCGTAGGGACTGATATTGCCAGAGGGATTTACACCTTTAGTCAAACACATGAAGTGTTACCCAGTGCTTAATACAATCTCCTTCCGCCCTATCTGACGCAATACTAAAATTATTGTTAGGCGAACCTTCTCTTGGATTTTATGGGTACTAATGAGTTTACTGAATACTGCAAGACCGGTAGCCATGTAGATTGCAACAATTGCATTTGCAAGTGCCACGTACCCGGAACTATGGAGTTTTTATCAAGAAACATAGCAAAACTTGAGAAAGAAAAACCCGGTCTTGGAGAATCCTTGCCAAGATACTAGCCTTTTTCTTCTTTTTTGAATTCGAGTTGACACAGGAAAAAAGACATCGGCAGGAAGAGAGATTCTCATTGCTTCTTGAATCTACGTTCCCTAGGTCCTATTATGAATCTCAAAATTTATTTCCCACGCATATATGCTGGGATGAAGCTATTGTCTGAACCTTATTGATCGTCCCCTGTACTGAAAACGAACCTTCCTTCATGAACTCTTAATGAATATTTCTTTCCATCCTTGAAAATAAACTCGATGTTGCTCTTTTCTTCTTTTACGTCGACAAGTTCTTGACCTTTCATGTCTGATAGCTTTGCCATTTAATCATACGTATTTACACAAGCAATATTTAGATTACTGGACCACTTGTGATAACAAGAGTTTAGTGTTGAGTTCGCCCACTAGAAATAGCCCCGATCAGATGGACAGCTATACCCTAAAAATAATCATTATCTATCTACAGGTCCATTGTGTCCTTACTGTGCAAAATTGCTCTTTTCTATCATTATAGTGATTCTTGAAATATCGTTTTGTCAGTTTTTCTTAGAAGTCCTATAAGTACTACCATTGCCTGTACTGATATATTCATCCAATGCCTTAACCATAGGTCCCATTTTGGCAACTTGCGGCATTACATCTACTGTGATATCGTTTTCTTCAAGCGCATTCTTTGTTGAGGGCCCAACAGCTACAATAACGACGTCGGTGTTGAGAGATTTTTTCAACTCGTGAGAGAGCCCGTTAGCTTGTGCTATTTTTATGAGGTCATGTACTGATGGAGGACTTGTAAATGTTATTGAATCTATCTTTCTAGCAACAATGTCATGAATGAGGCGGATTACCCTTTTTTCGCTTGGCACTACATAATGATAACCCATTGATTTAAGAACGGATGCGCCTTCTTCCTTTAAGTTAATAGAATATCTATACGTTGAAGCCTCGATGACGCTTTTTGCACCAGCCTTGTACAGCTCCTCTCTAAGTTGCTGTGGATAATCACCGTGCCACAGAATTGCGATTCTTTTTCCTATGACGCCCCTTGTTATTAATAGGCTAGATATTCCCCTTGCTGTATTCTCTTCTGGAATCATGCTTACCTTGATACCGTGCTTTTGTAGGGCGGTCGCGGGCTTTAAGCTCCTGGCGAAAACTTGTAATTTTGACAAAGAATAGATTAATTTTTCTTCAAGGCCTAGCCTTTTAGCAATAGTAAAAAGCGAAAAAATACCGGGAGCAGTCATAAATACGGCATAATCGACTTCGCCCGCAATCGCCTTATCTAGGAACTTGAGTACGTCTTCTTTTGGTTTTTTAAGGTCCGCCTCAATCCCTATTGTGGGCGCTAGGTAAGGTCTGCCACCAAAGCTTTTAATAATATGGGCAAGCTCAGTTGCCCTCCGACTTGCTGTAATTGCTATAGTCAAGCCATCAAGTGGCAGGGCCGATCATCTATAACTCTGCTTTCACTGGGATTTAAAATTTCTTGCTACTCATTAGGATCCTCCAGATGAGGGCAGTAGGAATATTAATAC
>DASTUU010000014.1:0-3303 GCA_035759485.1 Nitrososphaeraceae archaeon | reverse complement strand
TACATATTTGTGATCATATTACGTTATTTGATATTCCAATGTATCCAAAATTAGTTAGTAAATATGTAACCTACTAGTAATAGTTTTTTTTCATGGTGTGCATAATACAACATGCAAGAAATCGGGGATAAAATAGTCTATAATACTATTGAAGAAATCTTGCATCCTTCGCATACGGCATTGGTGGCATGGGATGTACAACGCGCATTGACAAAAATGATTTTTAATAAAGAGGAATTTAGTAGGAATCTGAATTCAGTTGTAGAATTGGCACGCAAATCAAACGTACCAATATTCTTTACATCGATTCAAACGCTATCAAAACGATTTGAATCTTCAGCAATCATATACACTCTTGGCAAACTAGGATTTGACCGATTGTTCGAGCAGTTTACGACTGAAGATATGGATTTTACAATAAAACCTAAACAAGACGAAATAGTAATAAATAAACATACAGCAAGTATATTTATCGATACAGGCTTTGAGCGCATGCTTAGAAATGCTGGTATTGTTACTATAGTGTTTACTGGTATTGCTACAGAATTTGGAGTAGAGTCTAGTGCTAGGGATGCCTTCAACAGAGGATTCTATTCTATAGTAGTTTCAGATTGTGTGTCTTCGCCATATAAGGATGGACATGAAAGATCACTTGAAAACATGAAGAATTTAATAACCATTATAAATTCAAAAGAGATTGAGAATGTTTGGTTAAAACTCTAGAAGAGGAGCAAAGTAATCTTGCAATAGCCTGTCCCGTGGTTCGAGACTGAAGGATGTCTCATTAACACGCTTGCTTTGTTGTTAATCTGCAACCTTAAAAATAAGTTTGTCGTATCCTAGCGATAGCAATGTTTTTGGATTACCATCAAAGGGACCATTCATCCGATAACTCCAGGATATACGGGATCATATCTGTGGAAAGGAACAGAAGTCTAGCCGAGCTTCCAAGAATTGTTGAAGTCAATCCAACATGAATGAAAGAATGGCTGCGGTTAGTCCGGTCCTTCCTAGATACAAGTACGGGATAGTAAAAGTGGGTATCGATTGTGAAATACAAAGGCTGCATCTTCCAAGCCTATAAGAATAATAATGCATCCTGAAGTGCATCGATTGAATCAAGAAAAGTCCAAGAAGCTTGCAGAACTTGGTAAAATAGTTAGAGGTTTGCAAATAGGTAAAGAAAAAAGAGTTGAGCCTCCCCAAAGCTTGCCCGAGGGAACAAAACATCCCTGGTTTATTGCTCTCCTACAAGTCGGGTTGTCTCTCTGGTTGAATCACCCAGCGCTATTAATCCTGCTCAAGCTTCTTCTGCTTCTACCTCGACATCGTTAACTGCGATCCCGAAACAGTCAAATCCAGCTTGTTCGACCTCGTTGTCATCACAGTCGGCTATTGCAGCTGCTGATCCTTCTTCTGCCTTATTCTTGTTTCCGTCACCATCATCTTTGTCGTGATCGTCATGATCATCGTCCGCATATACAACTGGTACCATTGTTGTTATTGCTGTTGTAGTTAACAAAGTACCTGCCATCAGAAAGACGATTGGCAAAACTGTATTGTTGTTCATTTAACTTAGCGACATGTATATGCTTGATAGTATATTGGGAGTTCTTCAGACTGGGTTACTAGAAGTTCCAATACCCTAATTAGATAAAAAAACTATGGGGATTTCTCTTCCTGAATAGTTATGTGAGAAAGAGAGATAAATCCTGAAGTAGTTTTTATACTTTTTCTCTCTAATCGCCTACTATTTAACGCTTTTACTATATTTGGCACACTTTTTGTAGAATTCCACATCGTATTCAAATAATGCATCTCTATACTACTGTAAGATAAGTTGTTTGGTGGGACTATGACTAACAGCAGTCGAAAGAAGAAGAAGAAGATATCAACAGTTACGACTAAGAAACTACAACCACCACAGTTGGAAGTCATTGAGACCATTCTAAGGGAGTTGCTTCTCGAGTATAATAGTCAAGAAGTAAAGAGAATGTGGCATATGATTCGTCATGAGTCCTAGTCTACTTTGTGGTTAGGTAAACCCACTAAAATATGCCGCCGGTAGTTGTCTCTTCTTCTTCTATCGCTTCTATTCTTTTGTCTATCTTCTGTAAGTGTCTATTGCTTCTGCCTTTCTCTCAACGTACTTCAAAGCATCAGATATGACAACTCGATTTGTAGCCAAGTCCATAATAAACTGATACCAAATATTCGGAAGCTTTGGTTGTAGGCGAGTTTCTATACCTTCTAACAAAGTTCCGACAACTCTCGGTATTATCGTCTATTCTCTACTTGTTTGGGTTATGATTTCCTTTTCCTATCCTTTCTGTCGTTGTCGTTGGTGCTGCTGTTGTTGTGCCTGCTCGCTTACTTGTTGCATATCACATCTTCGGGTTGAACGATAATATAGCTTTAACTAAGTATAATGTAAACTGTCCCTAGCAGTAGTTAAGGATAATACCGCTGCAGTCATGAGAAGGCCAATAACAAATGAATAACATAAGGGAGAGAATTCGAACTGAAGGGATTGAATGTGCATTCTGTAAGAACAAAATGGAAAAGATAGACGAAAAGCAACGAGTATCTTCTATTAGTGAAGAGTTTGTCTGCTCTGTCTGTGGATTTGTGGCCAATTTTGTGGCAAGTGATGTTAAAAATTATTTTGGTGTAAAGATGTCTAAGTAATTGATGGTGGTAGTTGTAGGGAAAGCAACAAATGAACAAGAATGTTATCACTACTGCCAATACCACTACTATTACCAAACTCGGTTTTCCCAAATTGCAAAGATGAAATGATTGAGCGCAACCAGCAGCGTGGGAACAAGTATATTTCTTGATAAACCTGCCCAGGGCCGATCGCCGGCCTTCGTATTGTCAGGTCTGGCAAAGCTTATTTGTTTGTTAGTTATCTTTGCTGCAGGAAATGGAAGAATGGTTGTGGTCTGAAAATAATCTTTATTCACAGTATAACTTATTATCATAGATAACAATCGGTGAGTTTTCATCTAACAACAACAGCAACAAATACAACAAAAAACAAAGTTGACACTGGTAGCACCTAACTTGTTCAAGGCCATGCACATATTAGTAGTACTGTTAAAGAGACCGTACTTATGAAATCTGACCTCGAACTAACTATACTTTTTTTCCTTTAGATGTTTATAAACTACATTTTGAATACTGTTGGCCATGAGTAAATCAAACACAACAGAAGTAGAACAAGAGATTGGCAGTGAGGTCGCCCATTTCGTCTACCGAGTACCAAAAAAGAACCATGAAGCTATAGTGCAGCTCAACCAA
>DASTUU010000013.1:0-1361 GCA_035759485.1 Nitrososphaeraceae archaeon | reverse complement strand
TCAAAAGTATATGAGGAAAGTGGAAAGGTTCGAATTTCCTTGGAAGGAAAAAAATTTAATAAAATAAGAAAATATGCAGAGGAGAATTTTGAACAATTTTGGGCCGAACAAGCAAAGAATCTAGTTTGGTTCAAAGAATGGAACAGGGTGCTTGATTGGAGAGATCCGCCGTTTGCAAAGTGGTTTGTTGGGGGCAAGTTAAACGCATGTGTTAATTGTTTGGATAGACATATCACTTATGATAACAACAATATAAAAAATAAGGCTGCGATAATTTGGGAAGGCGAAAGTGGAGAAAATAGCACATTTACCTATTATCAATTATATCGTTCTGTTAACATGTTTGCCAATGCATTGAAAAATATTGGAGTTATGAAAGGTGATCGTGTGACTCTATATCTTCCTATGGTTCCAGAGCTCCCAATTGCTATGCTATCATGTGCAAGAATTGGCGCTATACATAATGTTGTTTTTTCTGGTTTTAGTTCCCAGGCTTTGGTCAATAGAGTAAATGATTCGGAATCGAAGGTTATAATAACTGCTGATGGCAGTTATAGAAGAGGTAAACTCTTAGAATTAAAAAGAACCGTTGATGAAGCAATTGCTAATACACCTTCTGTAGAACATGTTGTAGTTTTGAAGAGAGCATCCAATATTATCAGAACAGGATCAAAGGATGTGTGGTGGCACGATATAATTGAGAACGTTTCACAATACTGTGAACCAGAAAGTGTAGATAGTAGCCATCCACTGTATATTCTATATACTTCTGGCACAACGGGTAAGCCAAAAGGTGTAGTCCACGATACGGGTGGTTATCTCTCGTACCTCAATGCAACGGCTAAATGGGTCTATAATTTTAGGAAAGATGATATCTACTTTTGTACTGCAGATGTTGGTTGGGTAACGGGTCATAGCTATATCGTTTACGCTCCACTTATGCATGGTGTTACTGAAATAATGTATGATGGGACTCCAGATTATCCAAGGCCTGATAGATACTGGAAAATAGTTGAAAAACATGGTGCTACAATTCTGCATACTACGCCTACAGCCTTACGTATGTATATGAAGTTTGGAGATGCTATTCCCAACTCATTTGATTTGTCTTCATTACGCTTGTTGGGAACAGTGGGCGAACCAATTAATCCAGATGTATGGATGTGGTATTTTAAAACAATAGGAAAGGAAAATTGTCCTATTATTGATACTTGGTGGCAGACAGAGACAGGTGGAATTATGATAAGCGCCTGTACTGATATTGAGGAAAATATTCCTATGAAGCCTGGTTCTGCAACATTTCCATTGCCTGGAATACATATAGATATTGTTGACGAAAAAAATGGAAGTTCGGTAGCTCC
>DASTUU010000012.1:0-1687 GCA_035759485.1 Nitrososphaeraceae archaeon | reverse complement strand
AGATGAATTTTATAAAGGGGGGAATTGAGATGGCTGGCTTAGGTACTGGAATTGCACTTGTTGGTTACGGTATAGGAGCCGAACTAGCTCGAGTAGGAATAGTCAATGTACAATGATGCTTCTTCTTTTTTATTAGATTTTACAATTATTATGTTATGTTATTGCCCAAGTCCTAAGTTAACTTTTCTACTGTATCGCCATCCTCAACTATCTCTTCAGAACATATCGGCTAATACTAAGCCTCAGGTTAGTAACGATAGTCTCAGCTGTGTGTTTGCTCAATACACTATGCTATTATGAGCGTCCTGTTTTACCCAAGAAGCTAGACTCCTGTTTCTATATATAGACTCCTCGCTAATAATAAAATGTTAATGGAGAGTATAAGAAGCATGTTTCAGTTTAACATCGTTGATATCGGGGCCACTGAAGTTAACCTCTATTGTATTGTTGGTTACTGAATCATGTAACAAATACTTGGAGGTACCCACAAAAGTCACAGACAAACGTTGTGCAGTTCGTACGTTTTTTGATGTTATTTGGCAAAGATGCTGATAGTGATATTTCTTTTGGAATAGGATGGGTTTTACCTCTCATGACACTACCACTACCACATTTCGGACAGGATCTGTTCATTTCTTTCTCTATTCCCTGCAGATAGTCAACTTCTCTAACGAGCTAAGATATTCTGTTATCACACTTATAAGATTTAAACAGATTGCAACTATGTTAAGGTGGACCAATAATCCATCTCGATTGAGTGTGCCAAATTCGTTAATGCCAATATTCAAAGACGAAGAAACAGGAGAAACCTAAGAAGTAGAAACATGCAGGGCCCAAAAATTAGCGGGAGCATATTCCGAAGTGATATTATCATAATAATGGTAGGACCTACGATACCAATTAGCAGAATTCACATTTGCCACGAATGCGATCCAATACGTTACCCCAAGGGGAAAACCAATCATGCCAGAAGACACGATGGCGAACAAAGATGAGAATGCAGGGGAATGGATATGCGGGCCCTGAAGGCAAGAGGCTATAGATTCGGACATTGTAAAGGCGGATCCTCATTCACAAAAAGCGGAACAGATTTTAAAGAAAAGGGCACAGGAAACAAAACGAAAATTATATCTTAGAATATTTGAAGTAAGAGCAAAATCAAAACGTGTATCTGCTGGACAAAGGTTGGTTACTAAATAAATAAGACCCTATATATCCCCTAACCATAAATTTTTTTGGTAGGACTGTTACTGTACTAGGAGTACAGGTGTATTTATTTTGCTTATTATCTTTCTAGCTTCGCTAAATAGGGATTTTAGCCAAGAATCTAGATGAAAAGTTGTCATAACAACCAAGTCATAACGTGTTTCTTCACATGCCTTTACTATTTGCTCCGCTGCGTGTCCTAGTTTTATTTCATACGATATTTTGTTCTTTGCACCTGCTTCCACACACTTTTTTATTTTCTCTTCCATAGCATTTCTTAAGTCTCCTTCCATACTATATTTAAAGTCCTCTTCTTTATTTTGGGATACAATAAGTGAAGTATCTCCCATTTTCTCAATATTTTCCATTATACGCAAAATTACAATATCTGCTCCAGAGAAATTTGACAGGGAGATTGCAAAATTAAGTGCTTTATTTGATATTTCTTTTCCGTCATCGGGCACTAGGAACTTAGAGTATG
>DASTUU010000011.1:0-2441 GCA_035759485.1 Nitrososphaeraceae archaeon | reverse complement strand
TCTAGAATCAGAATCATTTATTGTTCCTGTCTGGGTCATATTAAGCGCTTCTGCGGCTATTGCGTTGGGAACTTTTCTTGGAGGATGGAGAATTGTAAAGACAATGGCTTTCAGGTTGACCCAACTACGACCGTATCAAGGATTCTGCGCCGAAACTGGGGGCGGAGCAATACTAGCTTCGATGGCATGGCTTGGGATTCCAGTTAGTACAACTCACGCTATATCAGGTGCTATAATGGGTGTTGGGGCAACTAAGAGACTTTCAGCAGTTAGATGGGGAGTAGGAAAGCGCCTCATTTATGCATGGATAATAACTATACCAGCCAGCGCTGGAATAGCAGCAGTTATTTTGATCAGTATAGATTATCTTACCAGGATACGATAAAGGAACTGTGAATACAGAGCCTTGGTTAACGATGTATGCTTTGAACACAATGATTTGTTTCGCTACCTTCGCTACTACACTTGTAAGGTACAATTTTGGTTGTCCCAACCAGACTGTGTGGAGTTGTTGTTCTGTCTTAGAACAGGATAGTTAGAAGGGATTTATTTCAAACCTAAAAACAACTTTCAAAAACTTTGGTCTTGAATCGACAAACCTCCTTCTTTGCATAAAGAACGAAACTTAAAAACATACTGAAAACAAGTCTATTTGCTGAAAGTGTATGCATATTAACTGGGGAATCTGTTGACCTTATTTTCTATAAGTAGTGTCCAGTACTCTTATTCCATTGGAATGGGATAAGAGTACTGCGGGTACATTTACAGTTGTAGCTCCTGAAGTGTATGGACATACTAGAACAATCAGAATTTCGACTTCTGCTTCGGCCGTTCTGTCTCTCACCGAATGTTCTCTTCCCTAAGGTCTCTTGAAAATATGAACATAAAGCATCTGACCCTTTAATGAATACTTGTAACAAGGTAACATGAATACAAAAAGCAGGGTCTATTCTGACTTCTCTTCTTCTTGTTGTTTTTGTTTAGATAACTGACTTGAAGAGAATGTTAGTTTGTCTCTAATAATAATGAGAATGAATAGACTTGGTTTCTTAAGAGCCGTCCTAGTTAGGCGTTAGTCTTTGACGGATTTTATTACAATACTGCTGACCGCCTACTGTCAACTTTGTTATCCCTTTCTTCTTCCTCTTGGATGTGCTTAGTGGTTTTGCGCTCTTCTGCACGAACGTACCTAGAGCTTTAGATTGTTCTATTATTTTACTATCAAATCTTACCTTACCTGTTCCCCAGAGATTTGTCTACTTCACTTGTATCTTTCGACAATAACTTTTTTTCCGTCTTTGCTTTTTTTGTTTAGAAGGAAAACTCCGTTATCAATATATTGTCCCTCAAAGCAGACAACTCTTTGGATTCCAACTGATAAAATCAGCTTGGCACATTGGATACAGGGTTCTCCAGTGACATATAGGGTTGAACCTTGGCATTCTTTAGAGTTTTGCAATATGGCGCTAGCTTCAGCATGTATGCATAGACATTTTTCTAATTGCTCGCCTGTCTTTATTTTGCCTTTAATTCTATTCCCACATCTTTCGCATCCTCCTTGATTACAGTTCAAAAATTGTGAAGGCGTTCCGTTGTACCCTGTTGATATGATACGGTTATTTTTAGTTATGACTGCTCCAAATTGTTTGACAAGACAAGAAGAGCGCTTAGATATAAGTTTGGCTACCTGTATAAAGTATTCATCCCAGGATATTGTTGTCATCATTGTAGAAAGTAGAATATGATATATGGGTTTTGTGAAGTCATAGCAGGACCAGTCTAATGAAACCAATACTAGTTAATCTACGGCCCTTATACTGGTTGTTATACTTACATAAAAGATGCATTGGCTCCAATTTTTTCTGTCATAGCATATGCTGCAAGTAGTGTGGAATAGAAAAGTGCAGCCATTCAGTCAAAAATCATGAATTACAATAGTATGATGTGTCTTGTTTCAAAAGGAGTACGCATAACGGAATATCTCTAGTGCTGTTAAGGCAGCAATACTTATAATTTAAACTACTATAATACCAAAGATAATGGCCGCAACCTCAGCCAAACTGCAGAAGAAAAGCTTGGATTCTTCGCCAGATGAAACACGAACATTTGAGAAAGGAAAGATTGACGTTGCAAACTTGGGAGATGTTACTATAGGTAGAGCAGTATTTGAGCCAGGATGGAGCTGGGAAAAGTGTGTCAAACCAATCGCTAAAACAACTAGCTGTCAAACCCCTCATACACAGTACATGATCTCTGGACGCCTTAAGGTGGTGATGGATGATGGTTCTGAAGAAGAATTTGGTCCTGGAGACACTGCAATAGTTCCGCCCGGACACAATGCGTGGGTAGTTGGAAATGAACCTTGCGTAGCTATTGACTTTACAGGTGCAAAAGAATATGCTAGGGGTAACAGATGAATTCATATAATAACTAACTAACAA
>DASTUU010000010.1:0-4687 GCA_035759485.1 Nitrososphaeraceae archaeon | reverse complement strand
ACATGTTATATAGATAAAGGCAATTGATAAGTCTTTACGGTTGTGTTTGTATTATTCTTCTTCTTTGTGACTGAGGTACTAGATAATAAAAGTATAATAAATAGAAGCACATAGCACGCTAATAGTAATAGAGGATAGAAGGATAGAAGTATGTGATAAGTCTCCAAAGCAAAGGGAGACAAAAGCTTACCGGGGGTTTAAGTTATAAGCCGTGCCAAGTACCCTTTGTTGATTCCTCTATTACGACTTGATACCACGAAACTAATCCTTATTGGTAGAAATAGGCTCTTACTATACCCTTCTTCTATATTCCAACAATGTCTGAGTTATAGTTATCAAATTATGTACTTCTGCTATTCTGTAACTCTTTGTACAGAAGGTAAGACCGAATACTTACGATGTATCTAAACTAATCTTTACGAAACGTCTTCTCTCCTTCTCTTTGTCCCCGTGTCGGTGTTCATATGTATTAGGAATGTATATCATGTGGGAATAAAACTGACCTTGTTTATGATGTACACCATGCATGAACTGAGAAGTATCTTTCCTGTCTCTCAGGATTAAATGCACTGATTAGCCATCCTTCTTGTCCTGATTGTGTCCTAATTGGCCTAGAGTCATATATTCTGAGGTCATTGAAGTCACTAATCATTCGACTAAGGTCACCTATTGTGTAGCCTCCACTTAGAAGTTTATTATTTGGTTCACAGAGAGCTATTACGTTAGCCACGTTGGTGGCCTTGATGACAGTATTTGTAGTTTTCAATTTTGCCCCTGTCTTTTGGGCAAAAGCCGTAGTATCTGAAGGAGTCATCATTATCATCTGCAGCGCCAGAGTAACAAGTACATTAGAGACTATCGTAATTGCGACAACTATTGCAGTCATTTTGAGTGTATTCTTTTTACTTTCTATCATGGGATTTTCTGGGAGTCACTAATAAGATTTTATTATACTGTTTAACAATTTCTAAATTATTGATGCAAATACCTTTTCAGGTAACGAATATTTTAGAGAAAGTCTCTGGTGGTGGTATTGCTATTAATCCCTGGTCTAGTAATGAGGATAAGTGTTGTAACATTTGCCTGCCTTCAACTGCAAAGGACTTTGGTACAACAAACATTTGACTCTCTAAATATTGACTATGTTGTTTGCACCACGATATTTTATCCCTGATATATTGCTCGCCGTATTGCTCTTTGAATTGGACTTTTAACGTTTTTAGGGACCTAAAGGCCTATTTTTAGTAGTGCTAATTTCTTTCAGCACGTTATTCAAATATTGTTTCATATCGTCTTCGGTTACGGATGGCTTGATTCCAGTTTCTTGAGCCATATGGTCTGCATGTTCTTTGGTCATCTTTAGTACTAGTTCTTGTATTCCTTGATCCATTTGAGCACTTCCAATACTATCTAGAAACTTTAAGTGTTCGTTCACCGACTTTCGGATCGACTTGCGTAATCCTACATCAAGTGATACTGATATAGCCGAAGAATAGATCCCTACTAGCACCAAATAAGATGATATGCCCATAAATGAGACAGTAGCCAGTCCAAATGGAGGATAAGGGGCAGTGACTAACACTATAGCCTGGTTTGACGCAAATAGTAGAACAAAACCATAGGCAGAAATAATCATATAATTTCTTACAACATTATTGTGAATAATGCCTCTTGCTACAATCCAAAAGGCGACACCAAATAATATCCCTCCTATTGGTTTACTTAGTGTGAAGAGCAAGGTGACTGAAATATTGAAGAAAATAGGGTCTGATTGAAGTAATGGTTGAAATGTATTTAGAAAAAATGTAATAAACTGACTCAAAAAATATGCTAAAGGGATGGCTAGAATAATCCAGTAATTGACTCTTCCCAACCTACGTGAGAAGTGACGTAATAGTGAGGTAGTGGCGGCCCAGGTTATCAAAAATGACAGAATAGAAGATACAAAGTAGGTATTAGTGAGTATGATTGCCCAAGATGAAAGCGGATTGTAAGCCGAGCCTAGCATCTTTGGCAGCGTTTCTTTTGGCAAAGCCAGGAAGGCATTATTTACAAGAAAAAAAGTAAATCCTGCGTTAATCGCTAGTATTGCAGAAGATAGACCATATAATAAAACCACAGAATTCCTATTTGTCTTGTACCATGAAAAGAATCTTCGTGCGAATAGGGCTAGCATAGCAATCGCCAAAATATAACTAATGGAGGTAATTGCAGTTAGCATGATGGTGCTGTAATACGATGTTACAAGTATCTGCAAGAGTACGAATACTAGAAGTGCTAATAGTGCGTATTGGACCAACGTTACTATTTTGTGTATTGTATTAAGATGAATCTCCTTGGGGGTTATAATGTTATTAATACTCTTCTGCTTAACAAATCCCAATACAAGATATTGTCCGACTATAGAGATAGACACTATAGAAGCAAAAGCAATGGTCCTCCAGCCTAAGGATTCCTTTTTGCCAATTAGGTCATACGTTTTGATAAATGATGTATCAGTTACTATAGCAATGACTATAATGAACATGACAATTGTAATTTTTTTATTGCTGTAAATTGGGGTTAAAAAAAGGTTGGGAATACTATTTAAGACCATTTTTCATTAACCATTTTGCAATATGCTTGAGAGTACATGCATTATAGATAATTATTGGATGCAATATATCTTTAGTTGCAAAGAAGGGCAAAAAAGGACTCCTTATTAATTAGTAATCATAAGCACGTATATAAGTATGAAATTTGCTGGTGACTTTCAACTTCACATAATCAGTTGCCTCTTTATTTTTGCAGTCTTCTTAATGCCTATTACATTTTCTGAAATCGGGTAGTGATATCAGTCAAAGTGTGTATCCAATAAACTCCAGACCATATGGCTTGACATATGGGGAGTGGTCAGCCAAATGGTGGCAATGGGCTTTATCAATACCAACAAAAGATAACCCCGTGGCTGATGAGACCGGCGAAAAGTGTGCCGTAGGTCAGAACGATCCTAATGTGTGGTTCTTGGCTGGGACAGGAGGAGGCAAGGTTACTCGCGCATGTACCATACCCGCCGGAAAAGCCGTTTTCTTTCCACCTATTAATGTAGAGTGTGATTCTCTATCAACTCCAGATTTGAAGACTGAATCAGATTTGAGAAGTTGTGCTAAAGCCGATCAAGATAAGGCAACAAATCTACAAGTGACTGTTGACGGGGTTGCCATACCCAATGTGAAGATGTATCGGGTACAATCTCCATTATTCAATGTGACTATTCCAAAGGACAATGCTATAGGATCTCCACCGGGGACTACCCAGGCAGTATCTGACGGTTTCTGGATTCTTTTAAAGCCCCTCCCAGCGGGTAAGCACCAAATTCACCTTAGTGGATCGCTAGTTGATTTCACTGCAACAGGACCATTGAATTTCGTATCAGATGCAAAGTATGATATAATAGTAACAAACCCGTGAAGTGATATAACAACAGCCATTAGTATCGATCCTTATTATCCTCTAACCTTCAATTTTCCTTGTGGTGACTGATTCAGATTCAGACAGACTCAGAGAGTTTCTGCATGCAAAAATAGCCAAAAGAAAGATGCAAATTCATCCTGCACACAATCCAAGATTCAATCATGATATGCAACTGGAAATAGATTGTATTGAATGGGCTTTGCAGAAGATAGAAGTAAACAAGTTGCCAAATAATAGACTAGAAGGTGTCATTAAAACTATGATTAAAGACCTAGAAAAAAGAAAAGATAAAGCCATGATAAGATCAGATACTGATGATTTGTGGACAAAGATTGAAACCCTTCAGTGGGTTTTGTATGTTATATTTGCAATAAGAAATGGACAGATGGTCGTAGTTTGAAGCGGTAATATAGCCAGAAGAAGACATCCTACCAGTACTTTATCACCAAAAAGATATTTTGTCATTGTTGTGGAATGCAGCTGAGAGGTAGTCCAGCAGAAAGAGAAGGCAAAGAAAAAGTGAATAGGAAGAGGAAAATGAAATTGGGGATTGTATTGAAGTCTCCTCCGCTGCATGGCTAAATATTATTTTTCCATAATATTATGGGGCTAAATCATTGGTGCGTCCAAAGAACCCAGAATCCACTCGTCATAGTTGAGTCTCCTGTGGTTTTCCTAAACTCTCATTTTTCCTTAGATTTATCCTTTGGCTGATTTGCAGTAAAAATATTGAAGCTCATTGATGGGTTCCGTTTGTTAAGTTTGCGAAAGAAATAGACAGAGGGTTATCCGAAAATGATGTTTAACCGTGTATTTGTTGAAGTGTCATGTCTATACGTCATAACCAATTAAATTAATTAACCAACCTCTAACTAATCACAAAGTGTCATTTTGTTGAGGTGCTGTTTTTGACCGTCTCTAAGGGCATATAACAATATTCCTTGATGAGAACATCTTTGATCAAGTGATTGTCTATCAGAGCATTTATCAGTTGCCTTAATTCTTCTTTTGAAAGTCCGGCTCCAGGTGGTAACATTTCAATTGAATCTATCGCCTTTAGTTTCCAGTAACAAGATAGAGCTGTACATATCTTTAGGTAGGCATCATAAACTATCTTACCTATAAGAGTAAGTGAATATTTTCCATAATCCCTTCTAACTAGGCCAGCACTCATCAAGCCAGAGAGTTTAGAATAATACTGCCTTGTACTTAGATTCATATCACGTAGACGAAT
>DASTUU010000009.1:0-3535 GCA_035759485.1 Nitrososphaeraceae archaeon | reverse complement strand
TACATTATTATCAATGCTGGAGAGAACATTTCCTATAACCTCTCTAATTTTAGTTTCAACGCATGAGACCTCAATCTCCCAGTCACGATGTTTGAGTTTAATAGTTACCTCAATAGGAGAAGGAACGTGAGACTCGCTCATGCAACCTAAACAACCAAGTTCTTTTGTCTAAGTCCAATTAGTCGATAAACACATTGACCAAGTTGTTCATGTTGCGCAACATTAATAAGCATCACTTTGCCTATACTGTTGAACAACATGCACACACAAATAAACCTTGTGCAGGGTTCGCTAGGGCAGAAGCGTTTGGAAGACATACTTAAACCGTCTGTAGGCCAGTGTTTATCGTTAAACTTGACCAGCTTCCTAAATGGAAGACAGATTATTTTTAGCAATGGGGAATCCAAACTCATTCCAATTGAGGGATGGGCCCGCAGGAACAAACACCCATGTACCACATTAACTACCATCCAGCCCTTGAAAGAAGAAACAACTATAGTGGCTATTGACTCGAGCAGTATTCAAGTAGCCGAAACCGAAGAGGGGGTCCTGTATGCTGCTAAGAGCGGAATTGCAATAGCAACAAAAGGTCAAATACAAGCACACTCCAAGATAGGCCCGATACTGTTTTATTTGAGTGAGGATACTCTCAACCATTCTGAACTTGACCATAGAATAACAAAGCTAATTCTTTTCGACAGTGTATCTGCAAAAAGGTTAATTAGAGTAAGGGTAGAACGTGCTATTCAGTTAGAACTTTCACAGCATTTTGCCGGTGCAATATTAATTGTAGATGGATCATTAAGATCATCTGGTTTTGAACACAGAGGCTTTACACTAAGGGAAGTTGTAGAGAACTGTTCTCTTTACAAAAATACAGTAGCTGGAATAAGTAAAAGTACGAAGCTTAGGATCCTTGATAAAGTTTCTCTCCCCTTAACAAAAATCAAAGCCCCCGGCTTTATTGATGTTAATTTGATTATGAAGAGCCTAGTTCGGAACATCATCGGAGATAGTCTTTTAGTAAAATTTGGAAATGGCTATACTAGTCCCATACTGCGCGTAGATATTGCTAGTGCAGATGGAAATAAAGATACATCACTTAGAAAAATACTAGGAAATGATTCAATTGCTAGGGGTTATCCAGAAACTTTGCAACTTGCACATTATATTTCAACTTTCACAGGCACTGAAGTATCTTGCCTCAAAAGCCATATTTTGAACAAACATAACGTAGTAGAGCTGGTATCAGAGGATATCCGCAAAAAGCTCCTAGGTTCTATCCTAATATGAAAATCCTATACAAGAACAATACTGATGAACTCATTTTACTTGCAATGAAGTCAGACACCGCAAGGAAAGGTGATTATTTGCTTATTCATGACCAAAAGTCAAACAAGAAGATAATAGTTCAGATTTATAGTGAGGATTATCTCTCCTCTCAGTCACTAATTGAGGACATAGTAAAAGACGAAGTTGTAGTAGCATCAAGCATAGAAAACCTGCACGATCCTTTGGACATCGGTAACTTATCACGCATGATTAGAGATGCGAGATTGTTTAAAGCAAAGATGAGAGCGAGTATCGATTCAGAATCTAAATTCACAAACGAGATAACATGGCTCCCATCCAGAGTATACTCCAAGATAAACAGAATGAAGATTTCTGAGATAAACAACCTTGTGAAGAGAACAGGACTTTATTCTATTCGTCTTGGTAGCAGTGGATTGGATGAAGAACAATTTGAAATTTATGCAGAGGATCTTGATGGAAAGTTAAATATTGTTACTGGAAAAAAAGAATCTGGAAAATCTCATCTTTCAAAAATACTTATCAAAACACTAGTTGAATATGGAGCGTTCGTAATTGTATTCGACTTAAATAATGAATATGGTGGCTTAGCTTGGAATGGAAACGGAACGTTATCTACATTACATGAGCAGGTCACTATATTAGAACCTGGAGAAGGCTTAAAATTTTCTCTAGATTATTGTGGCAAGGCTGCCATTTCTAGTATGCTCCAAAATGCCTTGGATATGCCTGCTGCTTCGCTAAGAGAATTCTTTCGAATATGGGACTGGCTAGAGAATAAGAATACATTAGATATGGAAGCTCTAGGCAATGCAATTAATACATGGAATACAAATGAATTAGTACGAGATGCATTAATTTCCAGATTTCATGCGATTTCTTCATCGGGCCTATTTGTAAGTACTCTAAATCTCAGTGACGACGGGTTGAGATTTGAAGAGCTTGTCTCAAAAAGACAAGGATTGGCTCTAATAATGAATATGGGTAAGGCGATGCCAGTTGTCAGAAGAATGATAGTGGAACTGGTACTGACAAAGGTAGTCGAGCTTCTGGAAAAAGGTATAATTCCACCTATTTTCTTGTTTGCTGAAGAGGCGCATCTGTATATCAGAGACACATATTGGGAAGACATCATAACCAGAATGAGACATTTTGGAATCTATACGACATTTATTACAAACCAGCCAGACGCGATTAGTGACGGTGTCTATAGGCAGGTAGACAATATTTTCTTATTCAATTTTACTAATGATACGGATTTAGATAAGATATCAAAAGTGTCTTTAGCAGATAACGAAACTGTGAAATCCATAGTTAGAACCTTACCCCAACGCCAGTGTCTAGTTATTGGAAAAGTTGTACGTGATTTACCGATGGTTGTAAAGATAACATCAGCGGACATAATGGCTTTAGGTCAAACTAAAACATTCTTTAAGACGGGGTCGAGAGCAAAGGATATTTCTTCTGTTAGCCAAATTCAGTAATTCTACTTGATAACCTTGCCACCACTACCACGTTCTTTGCTACCAATATCTATTGCCTCGTTGACAGATGAAATAAAGATTTTGCCGTCTCCTGGCGATCCAGTACTCGCTACGTCTAATATTGTATTGATAACATTGTCCACTTCAGAGTCCTCAACTACGGTAATAAGACTAGATCGTACTGAAAACTCAGATGTAAACCTTGAAGTTCCTCTCCCAGACTCAACCATAGGTTTTTCTCCTTTTCCTCTACCCTTAGCGTCCAGGACTGTGCATCCTCCAACTCCAGCGTTTTTTAATGCTTCATTTACAGCAAGGAGCTTTTCACTCGCAATTATGGCTTCTATACGTTTCATGTTGTGCTATAAAATGATATACTGATATAAGGTTTTCAAGCAATATCTGAAGCCAAATGAATATAACTATATATGATTAAATAGTGAAATTATCATAAATGAGTGAAATCAGGTCGCATGTAGCCTTTCAATAATTTTCGGTAGAATTAGACCAACATTTGTTCTATTCTGCGCTAAATGAGAGTTTTTAAGTAATCCCATCCCATCTGGTTTAGGTTCTTGGAGAATAACAATTTAAGCCCCGTACTCAAGTGGGCAGGAGGGAAAAGAAGAATAGCTCATTTCTTAAGCAAGTTTTGTCCAGAAGTAATTGAGAGGTACTTTGAACCTTTTCTCGGTGGGGGGTCATTATTTCTCTACCTAGCCCAGACAAAGCCAAGATTC
>DASTUU010000008.1:0-3934 GCA_035759485.1 Nitrososphaeraceae archaeon | reverse complement strand
ACAGGGTAAGTATTTGTGTAGACGATCAAACCCCACAATTTTCATTTGTAACGGTATATGGTACTGCAAAAATATACCATTATAAACAAAAAAAACTCTTCGAATGGGCAACTAAAATAGCACAAAGATATGTGGGAAGAGAAAAGGCAAGAGCCTATGGCAGAAGAAATAGTACAGAGGAAGAGGTGCTTGTAAGAATAAAACCCAAAAGAATAATCGCAGAAAAAGATATAGCTGCTTGGTATTGAGATTGATAGGTACGTCCTGAAAATGACTAGTTACATCTCACATACAGATTTCGAATTCAAACGTAGCAGAACCACATTCAAACAAAGCTCATTGGAATTATTGTCATCGCCACGATACTTTGTCCAGAGATGTACCACAATACAATGGTAATATTTGAAAATGACAACAAAGGTAGTAAAGAAATTTGTGAACACTTTGCTGGAATGTGTGAAAAAAAGTACCTACCAAACTACCAAGAAAAAATTGACATAAGTTCAGCCTCTTATGTTGTTGATAATCTTCAAGGTCTTTTCAATAATCTCACTATGTAGTTCTTTTCTTTCCATCGATATTCTTAGTATATAGCTTCCATGTAGCGGAAATGAAGCGAGTTTTATCCTTTCTCTTTCCGTAAAACTAAAGATAGTTTTACCAAATTCCGCATCAAAATCCTTGCGCATTTCACTCCTAAGTGCAAATTCTAGATATAGTTTTTCGGAGTCTATTTCCAGAGACCTTACGCCTTTCCTCATCCCCCCCGCAACAAGTCTGCCCATTCTATCGATAACACCTACAAACCGCAGGCCGGAGCTAAGTGCAAAAATGCTCTCGCATAGTTTTTGAAAGTGACGTTCATTGGCAGGCATTATTAATTGTCTTTTGAAGCTTGATATTGAGGACTAAATATGAATTTATTTGTATGTTGGTACTGCAGTGGCACTAATAATGATTGAGCCTAATTAGGGCAAGAAGATCTTGAATCTAGTCCGGTTTTAATGTGAATATCTTGTGATAGCCTTTGCTGAAATACTATGACCTCTATTTGATTCTTTGAATAATATCAGCAATAGCCATTCTTACAGCAGATATTCCTGTTCTGAAGGGAAATGATCCTCCTGGATGATCCATAGTGGGGTCTATCCATTCTAAAATGAACGCAAATGAGTACGTTCCTCTGACGCTAGTATTGGAAGCAATGCATCGCATTCCTGGAACTGTCCAAACCTACTTCCTGCAAGCAGTTCTATTCCTGTAGTCCAAGGCCAAAATGTCTGATTATGATATTGATATGGTTTGAGAACCCGTGGGCCCGACTTCAGTTACTAGTGGCCACTTTTCTTTCCACGCTCTATTTTTTATTGCATTAAGGGTGTGCAGTGATCTATTGTAAAGGTTTTGATCAGAAATTCCTGCCTTTCCATTTATTATCTCATTGTTTTGGTTTGTTGTTATCCTAACGGTGATGCTTCGGACCTGATTTTTCGTTATTTGATAAAGCTGCTGCATTACTCCAGGAATATTATTACCATATAGGAACCAGTCTTTGAGAATATATGCTGTATCTCCACACCGTAAAGCCTGGTAGACTCCTCCAGTGTTTACTCCTTGAAGTGCATGTTCCTGGGTTTTATCAATGAATTTCTGTGCCTTGTCAACAATTGTCTTGAGTAGGCCTTCAGAATTATAATTATTATTTTTCACTCTTTCTTGTGCTGCTTTTCTTTTTAATAAGATTTACAATAGAAACTATCTGACCAACTCTTATCAGTAATATTGTGGTATATTTTTTAGAGAAGGGAGGTAGATATAGATCAATTGAATTCAATTACAGAGAACCAGAACAGCGATGATGAAAATCTTTCCAGTATTTCAGAAGTATATCCTTGTGAAATCTAGTTCGATAATTTTGTTGACATGCAGAGGCACTTAATGTTGGAACATGTGAAGAAATGATATATTCCCAGAGTATATCCCATATTGGTCATCCTAGAAAGCTACAACGTAAAGCACTTGATGAGGTGCCCGATCCAAAACCGGAAAATCTATAAATGTCGTGACGTCGATAGAAGATTGGCGAGAATCAATAAAAAATTTTTTAAAGTCCTATTGTTTCGAGATATGACCCTATTTCTTTAAATGAAGCCCGATGATAGTCGTTCATATGCTCAAGTACCGGTAAAGATGATAACTATCTCCAAGTTTCACTTGATTCTATGATATGGATCAATTCCTAACCTTCTATACGCATTTAAAGTTGCCTTTCTGTAGCGTTTTTCAGGATTTGTGAAAGTTTCATCTGCTGTTTGCTCAATTGTTTTTGAGCCTGGAGTAACATCTTCCTTTGTGCGTTCTACATTTATTCGGCTTATAAAGGGATCCTGCAAGTTCGAGCTACGCTATTAACTACATGAGTTTCTATTCAATAAAGAAAATTTAATCCAAGCGAGATTATATAGTGTATCATATATATGCTAAAAAAGAACAAGAGGATTAGTTAGGATAATAATGCGCACTGGATGGCTGTCATGGGTTAGGACAAATGATAAAACTATTATTGACATGTTAGAAAATCAAGGTGCTAATTTAGTCAAGACCACATCCTCCCTTGTTGAGCTTTTAGCATATTATGATACTCTCAAGGAGAGGAAATCTAGAATTAAGGATCTAGAACACGAAGGTGATAAAATTACTCATAACATATTTGCCATTACTTCACAAACGTTTGTTACACCTTTAGACCGGGAGGATATCTCGAGGCTTACGACTGCTATAGATGAGATTGTAAACTACATTGATGGAACGGCCGATAAACTCATAATGTTCAAAATAAAGGAACCAACCCCTTACATGACTGAGCTTGCAAAGGTTTTGCTTTCGGCGTCACAGGAGATTTATTATCTGTTAAAACGACTCAGGAATTTCAAAGACGCGAATGATTTGATAGGTCATTGTCGAACTATAAGGAAGTATGAACATGAAGGTGACACAATATACAGAAAGGCAATTGCAGAACTGTTTGAAACAAACACAAATGCTATTGAGATAATTAAATTAAAGGATGTCTACGAAAATCTTGAAGCCTCTATCGACAGGTGTCAGGACTCCGCAGACATAGTAGAGGATATTGCTCTAAAATACGGATGAGACCTCAGATGGCAGCAGAAGGAATTGTTAGCATAGTCGTAGGTGCAATAATAACTGCACTATTTTTTGATTTCGTAAATGGGTTTCATGATTCAGCTAATGCAATAGCTACAGTCGTTGGGACAAGAGTATTAAAGCCACTGCATGCGGTCAGTATGGCGGCTGTAGCTAACTTTGCAGGCCCATTCATATTTGGCACCGCAATTGCTGCCACGGTCGGTAAAGGAATTATACAACCGGAATTTTCAACAGTATACGTTATACTTGCAGGACTAGTAGGGGCAATAACATGGGACCTTATTACTTGGTATTTTGGGCTTCCATCCTCAAGTAGTCATGCTCTCATAGGTGGTTTGTTTGGTTCTGCATTAATCGCAGGAGGATTAGAAGCAATAGTATTTGAAGGTGTTGAGAAGACACTGATCTTTATGATAATCTCCCCAACACTTGGTTTTGTAGTTGCTTTTGCTTTTGCCATTGCAATTATGTATTTTCTTAGAGGCTTCAAACCGAGAATGATTAACGGGATATTTGGAAGGCTCCAGATTGGTTCTTCAATATTTTTTTCGCTAACCCATGGTGCAAATGATGGCCAAAAAACAATGGGCGTTATCACCGCCTTGCTAATTGCTGGTGGATTTCTAGAATCAGAATCATTTATTGTTCCTGTCTGGGTCATATTAAGCGCTTCTGCGGCTATTGCGTTGGGAACTTTTCTTGGAGGATGGAGAATTGTAAAGACAATGGCTTTCAGGTTGACCCAACTACGACCGTATCAAGG
>DASTUU010000007.1:0-1533 GCA_035759485.1 Nitrososphaeraceae archaeon | reverse complement strand
AAGTATGCTTTCAAAAATTGCAGATATCGACAGTCTATATGACATTAAGGATAACAGCGTTGTTGCAATTTCTGGTTTCAATATGGCAACAACTCCTGAATTTTTAATCGTTGAATTATACAAGAGGTATACTGAACAAGGACATCCAAGAAATATTTTTATTATATCGGATGCTCTGCCAGCAGTTCCCGGTAGAGGGATTGATCAGATAGCAGAAAAATTGCATAAAGAACCAAATCAAGGATTTCTTCGAGGTGCTTTGATGCCATTTCTGGGATTCTCACCCTGGTTTCAGAAACTCGTTTCTGATAACCGAATTGAATGCTACGGCTGGCCCATAGGAATTACTTCTTATTGGTTTAGAGAAGTAGGATCTGGAAGACCCGGTCTTTTAACAAAAATAGGTATAGACACTTCTCTTGATCCCCGAAGAGAAGGGGCAGCGCTAAATGAAAAAGGACATAAGAATGGTTTATGCAAAGTTAGTATACTTGATATTGAAGGCGAAGACTACCTTCTATACCAAGCTCCAAAACCAAACTATGCTTTGATTAGGTCTTCCGTATCTGATGAAAACGGTAATCTGTCACTGCAAGACGAGGGTATTAGAGGAACAGTTCTCAATATTGCGCAGGCTACAAAAGCAAGACCAAATCAAGGTAGAATATTTGCACAGACTAGATGGCTAACAAAGTCAGGTACGATAAATCCCAGGGACGTTGATATCCCAGGTCCACTGGTGGATTATGTTGTTGTTGCTCCTACAAAATATCATTGGCAGAGCGGGACAATTGAATATGATCCTAGGGTTTCTTATAAAATAATGCCTTCAATAACTGAAAACATCCTAGAATCTGTTCCTAGGCAAGTAACGAAGATACATGAAAGGGTAATAGCCCGAAGGATAGTTCTGGAGTTAGTCAAGCTATTGGAAATCAAAAAGGCCCCAGTGTTAGTTAACCTAGGAATAGGAATTCCAGCTTTGGTTTCGTCAATTGCAGCTGAAGAAGAGATAACAGATTTCATAATAACAGTACTTGAATCTGGACCATGGGGAGGATTGGCTCTTTCGGGAAACGATTTTGGTTTGGCAATAAGTCCTTTTGCACTTTCAACCATTCCTGATATGTTTTCTAATTTCGAAGGAGGAATAATTGATGCAGCGTCCCTTGGTTTTTTACAAGTTGACAGAGAAGGAAACGTCAATCCTTCTCTATTACCTGACAGGATATTTGGACCTGGCGGATTTCCTGTCATAGCAGGTGGGGCGCCTAGAACTTACTTTGCAGGCTCTTTCAGAGGAGGAAAAAACGAATTTGCTATAGAAAATAATGCAATTAAGATTTTAAGTGATGGTCAAATCCCAAAGTTTGTTGAAAGCGTATATAGGATTGCGTTTAGCGCACATCAAGCAATAAAACACGGACATGAGATTCTTTATATTACAGAAAGAGGAGTTTTTAGACTCGGCAAAACGGAGATAATTTTAGAAGAAGTTGCACCCGGTATTGATATAGACAAAGACATAATCTC
>DASTUU010000006.1:0-1961 GCA_035759485.1 Nitrososphaeraceae archaeon | reverse complement strand
CCCGTAACTGCTTTTGCTAATTGTATAGCCATTAAGCCTAATCCTCCTGCACCAACGATAACGACATTATCATACGGTTTTAGATTGGCATTCTTTACTGCTCCATATGCTGTAAGCGCAGAGCATGATAATGTTGCACTTGCATCGATATCCATTTCATCATCTATCTTAACCAAATATCTGTAACTTGGCACCAGTACATACTCCGCATAACCTCCATCCATATAGATGCCTAATGATCTAGGTTTATCACATAGATTTTCTTCGCCGCTTCTACACGCAGGACACAGTCCTTCACCTATCCATGGGTAGACAAGGACTTTTTCATCTTTAGTAAACCCCTGTGCTTCTTCTCCCAAACTATCCACTATCCCTGCTATTTCATGTCCAGGAGTCAATGGATACTTTACTCCTCTATCAGTAGTTTTTAGAAATTGTCCTCCAATACCCTCATAACCTCCTTCCCATAAATGGATATCGCTATGACAAACACCTGATGATTGGACTTTGATAAGAACCTGTGAGCCCTTGGCTTTTGGAGTTTTAACTTCTTGTGTTTCTAATGATTCCTTTGGTTTAACAATTCTTGCAGATTTCACATCAACATTAGAAAGCTTACTACATATATAGAATACACCTATGGAAATGCTGTCAGATCTATCTTATATCTAAAAATTGCCATTTTAGTTGGAAATCATAAGTGGAGCAGTGTTAAATCCTTGATCCTTAGAGGGGGCAATATACATACATTCTTCCAATTACATATGACATATGAGAAACGATATATCTCATCCCATGCAATATGAAAAAGACATGGATTTATTTTTAACATATATACCACTTATTTCTGTTGCAATAGTTGCAGGCCTCTTTACCGTGGCACTAGTAAATTTTTCAACTGTAAGGAAAAATATGCAGGTGCAAAGTGAGCAGCAGATAAGAAATTTGAAAATACAAAGTGAGCAGCAGATATATTCTAGAATAATGGATGCAAGGCTTAAACTCGAAAGTACGGAAACGTTTACCAATATGGCAAAAGAAAGTCCGATTTTTGCAGAGCGATTTACTGCAGTTGATAGTCCTGATGAATATTATATCATAGTGGCATTTCTTGACTTATTTGAATTCTTATTTCGCCTCAACAAACGAGATATGATAGACACCGAAATTTGGTCTCGATGGAAAGGCCTTGTGAAAACGATAATGACAATACCAAAATTTAGGAGAGTATGGGAGAAGACGAAGGATGTCCACGCTCATGAATTCAGAGAGTTTGTTGATTCGCTCGATAGCATCTCCTGAGAGTTTGATAAACACTCTAGTCAAAGATAAAGTAAAGTACGTTATTCGTGGCCTATCATATGCTGTAGATCAGCTATACCAGAAGCAAACTAGCTTAGAAAGATTCCTTAGATGGAAGGATGTAGCTGAACCCACTTACCAGCAAGGTTCAAATTCCTCAGAACAACGAGTACATGCAGCAGAATCTGCTGACGATCTTTTTTCATAAGATTAAGATAATTCCTTCGCTTCTAATGTATGGAAAGGTATGATGGCTAATTATGTGGGCGTAGTAATAATAAAACTAACTGCTACAACTTTTGCAACTAGGGTGCTTTGAGACTATCCGGCTAAAAATACCCAAATAGAGATCACTATGAAGAGGTTTACTTAAATACTGATATACAATGTCATTTTATAACAGGATATCAATCAATGTGTTATCATAAAAATGTAAATTGGGATTACTCGTATGATATATGCAAGTCATTGACCGTAAGACACATGAGCCATACTTTTTCAGGATGCTTGTTGTTGCCTCTTCTCTTCCTTCTTCTATTTCCATTACTCATTCAGATTGGTTATGCAACAGAACAGACTACTAATTCTACTACTGTTGTAATTCATGGAGGAGGAATGGCTAGTATAGATTGTCCTGATGGATCTTCTGTTGATACGGA
>DASTUU010000005.1:0-1683 GCA_035759485.1 Nitrososphaeraceae archaeon | reverse complement strand
TTCAGAAGGTATCATCAAAGACAGATATGATGACTCGGACCACATGATCGACTTTTCAGAACAGGTCAGCAAGAATAAACTACTTACAACAGGCAACTCATTGAAGTTTATCATAGGGGGACTAGTTAAGGAAAAGAATGTGGCGACAATTCAAGGGACGATTCAGACTGGGAGCACAGCAAGAGAAACAATTTATTACCTAAGATGTGCTGGAGCCAAGCGTATTGAAGTAATTGTTAGCTATGTTGTTACCATTGATGGTAGACAAGTAGGACTGTATACTCAAAACAGGGACCTGATAGCAAACAAGTTTGTCGGCGATGTTACAAGTATAGATGCTCTCAACTTAAAAATTGCTAAGGAGATAGGAGCAGACGCTGTTTATTATAATTCACCAGAAATTCTGGCAAGAGGCGTAGGACTTTCCGAACATGAACTCTGGTTCCCAGAATGGGTTAGATTCTTAGACTACCAAGGTTCATAATTTAGAAGATAGGATAGATTAGCCATAATATGTAGTATTACTTTTAATCATTCTTTGACTGGGTATCTAAAAGAGGTTTTTCAGGATATGACTTCTCTATTCGCTGTATTATATTGTGTTGTTAATATCACGACGCGTTGATTTAGGCCTTGTGGTATTGCATATTGGGTTTACTATAACAACATTGGGATATATAGAGAAGGTACAAGTAGTGTTATCTTTTGTCAATAGACTCTAAAAAATTCCTGAAATACTTTGTGTCTTGCACTATGACTATGAAGATTGTTTCATATCTCATCGGGGCAAGACTTGTATTTCTATTAACTTGTGCTGCCTTTTTGCTGTCGATCGGAATTGCATCTGCAGAAGATGATAAGAGTCCGATCAATTGCTAGCAAAAATAAGACAAACTATCAAGCAGAATAAGGGATGTAGAGATAGTTCTGCTTGCAACAAGCAGCCGAAGATAATTTGAAATTATTCTAAACTGTGAAAGTACCATCAAGTCATTGGTGCAACATAGATGTCATCCAATTTCACTAAAAAACTTCTTTACTATATCTCTTTGACCATTTTCCATTCTAATAAATGCTTCAATAAGTTCCTTTTCTACATGCACCTGCTTTGAAATTACAGCCCGCAATTTTATGATATCAAGAGGCGTTATATTGTCAATTAGCCCAATACTGTAAGCGTAGATATACTCATTTACTATCTTAAAGACAAAGCTCGGTGCTGTCTTTATCAAGAGTAGCAGACCAGTTACAATAGAGTCTTCTGTGTTATCTTTGGTTGGTAACGATCCTAGATACTTTTCTAGTATCTTGATCCTACCATCACCTATTTCTTCTATCGATGAAGCGACCAGTAGTCCTGTCTCAGTCAGTTCGTAAAAAGGTACTCCCTCGAGTTGAAGTGCTCGAGGACCCCTCCTAAGTGGAAGTCTTCCTCCTTCTTTGATGACACCTGAGGGAATCAAGGCTTCCTCCAGATCTCTGAAAATACCAGAATAAATATTCTGCCAAAGGATACCGTGCTTTTTTGCTATTACATGTGCAATAGAGGTTCTAGTTCGAAATTCTGGACTTTGTTCAACAGCCAAGTGAGCTATGATACCACGCTGTCTTTTTGCTTCTCCGGTAAACTTGTCTTTCCTTGTTTTAAAGGTGTCAAAAATTGCAATATTATGTTTGTCGTCT
>DASTUU010000004.1:0-12662 GCA_035759485.1 Nitrososphaeraceae archaeon | reverse complement strand
TATCTTGACCAAGAAATAATTCCTCAGTTAGAAGATATAGACCATCAATGAATATTATTAGCTATTGACGCCTATACTATAAGACACATCAAACCAAATTACTTTTATAGCATGAGAAGCAAATCTAAAGTGAGTTACATGAAGAGGAGGTACGCTGAGAAGCCGCCAATGATTGTGGTTTCGGGATCTTGTCTGAACTTCGATAAGGAAAGACCACGAATCATGGAATTTATTGGAGAACTCGAGTGGGGAGCCCACACTAAATCAGATTGTGAGGTTTCATCTACAGGAAGGGCTCTTGGTTGGGACTTTTTTCAGATTTATTTCGATCAGAATTTCGTAGAAAAATTGATTGAGGTCTATCCAGATATACAAAAGGAGGAAGGACATATATTGGAACAAGAATTTGTACTCTGGCTTTCAAAGCAGCTAAAGAAAAGGAAGTTGGAGTATTATCTCAAATTAGTGGAAATTCCTTACCAAAGTACCGGCGGATTTAGACTGAATCCAGAATATTATCGCAATGAAATGGATTTGGAGGATCTGCGTTAATATTCTGAGTCAGATAGAAATCATACCACTCTAAAGGCCTAATTTCTCAACTTGGTAATAGCATACCAATCTTTCAGAATAAATTCTTTACTAGACTAAGGATTATTTGGTGTTCGATGAAACAACGTAATGAGTTACTATTTGACTTACTTTTGAATCTAAATCAACTGCTATACTAGGCAACTGATATAGTTATTAGATACTACGCACCGGTAATGATTATATGAGCCGTAACTTAGAGAAGATCACTGATGAAAACACTGTAAAACTATTTGACGGGAAAAACTTCGCTTTCTTAGCAACAGTTAACAAAGATGGTTCTCCTCAGGTTACTCCTACCTGGATAGATAGAGATAACGATATCATTCTGATAAATACTGCTAAGGGAAGGCTGAAACACAAGAATGTGACAAGAGATCCCAGAGTCTCGATTTCTCTGGTCGATGATCAGAATCCGTACAGCATGGTTACTATAAGTGGTAGGGTCATAGAACAAATCACCGAGAATGCAGACAAACATATTGACAGACTAGCAAGAAAATATCTAAATACTGACAAGTATCCTAGCCATTCTCCAGGGGTAAAAAGGGTCATCTTAAAAATTAAACCTGAAAAAATATTCTTTTTGCCCCCACGATATCAACAATATCTTCCCAAATAGCTTGGTTACAAAGAAACCGAACCAAGGAAGCGAAATCCATAGAGGTTACAGTAAGCTCAAAGTAATTTTCTTTACTTAGAATATCTGTTAAATAACCATACAATTGAACATAGTAGTGAGTATAGTAAAATAGAAACGCCGCTATCTCTATTATATTAATCTCTATTATATTAAGATATTTTTCGTCATAAATTCACTCAAGAAATTGGTCATACATGCTGAAACAATCAGTTGTCGTTAATTTTGAGTCAAAAAGAGAAATGCAATCACAAAGGAGTTTGCTGACCGATTTAGTGCAAACCTTAAGCACAATAATAGGACTGATTCTGCCGCTTTTTGTCACGGATAGCTATTTTGTTAGGATAGACATATTTGGCATTCTAAAATTTGCGCGGATCATACCCTCTGGCGATATAGTTATATTGTTATTGCCATATGCACGTTTTAATCATGTCATTCTTTCTTTTATTTTGCTTCTGGTCATGATGGTTATTTCAATAATGAAATACTTTAATAATAATTAAACGAAGCCTTATAATTGAAAAACATCTCGAAGGGAAAAATACTGATTCATTCTCATCAAAGTACAGTTCTCAAATCTAACCCTTTAGGTGATCCTTATGTCAGAGATGTTGTGGTCTACCTCCCACCAGAATATTCCCACTCTTACTCTGAGGGATATATTACGGTGTTGATGTTGGCAGGTTTTGGTGGAAACGGAAGGTCGCTTTTAAATTCTGATCCACTAGGCGAAGACATTGAAAGTCGAATGAACAGATTAATCTCCGAAGGAAAATGTGGTCCGATGATTTTGGTAATGATTGATTGCTTTACGAGATTTGGAGGAAATCAATACATAAATTCATCGGCTACAGGGATGTACGAAGACTATATAATACAAGAAATTGTTCCCTTTATAGATCAAAATTATAACACGTCGTCACACAGCGTCATGGGAAAATCGTCTGGAGGCTATGGTGCTCTAATGCTTGCAATGCGCCACCCAGAAGTATTTCATGGATTCGTGGATCACTCAGGAGACGCAGCTTTTGAATATTGCTACCTTCCAGATTTCCCAAAGGCACTTGAGGCATTCAGAGCTGCCGGTAATAGTCCTCGAAAATGGCTTGGAGAATTCTGGAACAAACCAAATCGACATAGAAAAGAGGACGCAGCAGCCTTGAGTGTGCTTGCAATGGCAGCCCATTATTCGCCAAATCCTAAGTCAGAACTTGGCGTAGACTTGCCTTTCCGACTTGATACAGGGGAGATTTTGGACGATGTGTGGAGTAAATGGTTGGCATGGGATCCTGCAAGGATTGTTAGAAAGTATACACATAATTTAAAAAAGTTAAACCTTGTGTTCATAGATTGTGGGATAAAAGATGAGTTTAACCTACAATGGGGTGCAAGAATTATTCATTCAAAACTGGATAATATTGGTATTAAGCATTACTATGAGGAGTTCGATGACGGCCACTCAAATATCAGCTACAGATACGACATTTCACTACCGAAGATATATTCGGAATTGTCGTAATTCGCAACAGTCAGAGATGTGTGGGTTAATTAGCCTCGTGGCGATTCTTGGGTTAATTACCTTCATTATTATCATAGTTGAAGCATTATTTGAAATCGAAGATCCTACTGAAAACCGCTACCCACTAGGATTAGTTTGATGTATTTTTCCGCCAAGTTTCTGTATATCTTCTTTGAGTGTCCCAAGAATAGTATTATATCGTGTTTCAACTTGTAGTTTATCTTTACCCTTCGAAGCGATTTGAATATTGAGTTTAGGTTCAGGTTCAGGTTTAGGTTTAGGTCTTGATGATGAATTTCTATTTCCGTGAGTGTAACCCTTGGGATGTGTTTTTAGATATATGTCGTCGGCGGAATAGGAATTGACTAGTCTAGACAAGGTAGGGGCAAGCATTGCTTCTGTTACACCCACTGTCTCAAAGATTGATTCCACAAAGTAATACCTACCAACAATCTCCTTAAATTGTGGCATTATGACGGTCGAAAATAGGGCTTTCATTTCTTTTGGCACTCCCGGTAAAGCGAATATCCTTGTTTTCGTTTTTGTTGTCCCCGTATCGCTTTTAACCTCAACAAATACAGCGGGGGCGCTACCAACAGGATTCTGAATTGGGGTTGAACCCTTAGGAATCATTGCCATTTTTAACTGTGCGTCATTTAGTTTTATGTTACCTATACGTGATATATATCGCAAATAGCTTTTTCTAAGCATCTGGATAGCGTGCGCGTCAGGTACAAGCTCCTGTCCCAGAGCGCTGCTTAGACCCTGGAGCGTCCTATCATCATATGTGGGTCCTAGCCCTCCTGAAATAATTAGCCATCTGGGTCTTCTTTCAATACATTCTTTGACTGCATGCGATATGTCGACGATACAATCTCCAACTGTAGTTATCCTTTTTACAACGCCTCCAGCTCTTGTGATTTTACTTGAAATCCACTGTGCATTTGTATTGGTGATAGTACCGGAGAGTAATTCATTTCCAACAGATAGCAATTCCACATTAGATTCTCCTGAGTCTAACTGTGAGACTGGCTCACGCGCGGTCTTCATGAATACCTGCCGTTTCGAGAGATAAGGACAATCAGTTCCCATATTTTAGTATTGGTAATGCAGAACCAGGAAATAGGAGAACTTTATGCATATAGTTAAGAGTTAAATAATTCTGAAATTATGAATAGGTCCTCAAACAAATGCCATGCGTAATAGCCTGGCAATCTGGTTATCATAATCAGTACATCAAGCAGCCAAAGCGGCGAAGTACTAAATGGGCGGAATCATCTAGTTACACCGATTCATTTTAGAGTGCGTAATACATTATTATACTTACACAAATCGAATGAAATACAGAAGTCGGCTTGAAATAGTTGCTAGTATGTTACAGGTAGCAAGTAGTGGGGACGCTTCTAGAACGACTATTATGTATAAATCTTTTATCTCTCATGCTCAACTCAAAGAATTCCTTTCATTTCTCTTACAGAAAGGTCTTATTTTGGAGTATCACAAGGAGGAAGGAAAGTCTCATAGAGAAGAAAGGAGCCTGCTATATAAAACGACAGAAAAAGGACTCTATCTGTTACACCTTTATGGTGAGATGAATGAGTTGCTTGGACTACAAAAAGATGAAGCTTGATAGGGATAAGTAATAATATTTATAATGTTCGTTTACAGCTTTATAGAACTAAGCATCCAAGGCAATTAACACTATCTACCAACAGGTAAGACTTCCATTATGAACTGTCTACCGTAAGAATTTAATGTTTTGAATCTAAACAAATCTTTTGGACGAAGAGCAAGGTTTCAACTCCAGAAGAAGTAGGCTTGTCTCAACAATCTGTAGAGGCAGAATACTTCCATTCAATGGGTTCCTAACAAACCTTACTTTATAATTTCCCTGTTTACCAGGGTCTTCGCCCTCATTAGCGATATTATAATCACCAAATATCCCCCAAAATACAACCCTGCTCCAACGAGCAAATTGCCACTAAATCCAATAATCATAGACAGAATAGCCGTCAGGACTGTTCCAATTACTGATGCTATTACGTTTACTCCCCATAACAGCGTAACATCTTCATGCTGGTTCTCTGTTTCACAAAGTTGTACTGTTTGTTTTTTTGCATAGAGTGAAGTCATTCTAATAATAGAGGGAAACTGGAAACCCATCAACAGCCCAGCAGGAGATAAAAGAGCAAAAGTAAGTCCAATACGATACTGGATTTCCAATGCTATATTAGAATTAATGATCTCTTGCAGGAAACTGTAGTAGATTAATATTATTGTAATCAGTAAAGGTATAGAAATAATCATACCTTTCTGGGGGCTTCCTCTAAAGAGCTTTCCACTCAAGTAAGCACCCATGCCACTAGAAACCAGAATGGAAAACACTATGACTGTCAAAGCCATTATTGGGGTCCCCAACAGCAGAAGAAATTTCTGGATAAACGTTATTTCTATAACCATGAAACCAAGTCCGATGAATATTACAAAAAGTACAGATAACCAAGACAAGGAAGATGAAGCTAAATGGATTTTGTTCATCTTTGAGTAGTAAACTAAAAGCAGGGCCAGGACTCCGGATACAGACAGCACTGTAACCACAAGAATTATCATTTGACCAGGGATTTTTTCTCTTGCGAAAAAGAAAGGAGAGTCATCAGTGGGTGGTTTTAATTCTATTATAGCTTCTATGTTTTCATTTTCAACAACGTCTTGTCCTTTTGATTTTTTCTGATCTTCACTTTTTTCCAAATTGCCACTAGTCATCAGTAATTTGTCATAAGGCGGCTGCACATGAACTCCAGGAATCACAAACACTTGGGCATCATTTTCTCTAACTCTGTCTGTTACTAGACTAATCTCTGACTGAGTAAACGGCTTATTTTTAAGCATTACTATTACAGGATATATTGTTCTATTATCATTTGCTCCAAAATATAGACCCGGTCTGTTCTCGACAACTATCATTTGCTTACTTATTTCCTGGGCACTTTTCCCTGTTTCAGAAATTAGTGATTCAACTAGCAACGGCATGAGCCGTGGTAACTCAATGTTCCATCTGACCATAACCATCATGCCGTTCGCTTTGTCCAGATGCTGTAGATATTGTCTAAAAGCTTCTACAGTATACAGGTAATTTTCTGACAGCGCGTATCCGCCAGCAAGTTGTGCTGCCCAAGAATCGACGAGTTTTATTGTTATTATGTCATAATTCGAATTGCTGGAACTAATATACCGTCTACCATCGTCGACAAATACATTTACTTCTTTACGTTCATAGAGGTTTCCCGCAGATCTACCAAACTCCTTTGTCTTAGATATTATTAAAGGGTTTAGCTCTACGGCAGTAATGTTCCTCGAGCCGCCCGCCAATGCAATAAGGACATCCTCGCCTCCTCCGCTACCGATAACCAAAGTGTTGTTTGCTTTCAATAGTTCATAAGGCAAGTAGTCCATATACTGTCTAACCCATGAAATATCGTTATAGGATCCATTCCATCTAAACACTGGAGTATCAGCGTCTGCATCAATAATTATGGAGGCCAAGGCCTTGGACCTTCCGGTGTTTTCTGTGCTGTTGTTAAGGAGAGCAGCTTCGGTATTGTAATCATGGCGAATTTGTCTTGTAACATCAATTCGGGAAAAGGAATTCCACTGTGTGGATAGGTGTTGGAATTCTAATGGCTTGGATAATTGGTAGTGCAAACCTTTACTAATCCCTGGTTCAATTGCAAAAAAATTGGAGCTAATATTAAATGCTAGTAGTACGGTTGCTGACGCTAAGATAATGGCTCCGTAAATTTTTACCTTATTTTCGATTGAAACTGTTGTGTCATTACCATTATTACTTGCCTCGCTTTCATAGTTGGTTCGACGTCGCGCCAGCAACAAAGCGGCGGCCATAGACGGTCCAATTACAAGAAGTGATGTCGAAAGCAACACAGATTCCGCACCCAGTAGCTGAATGATTGGATCAAGAACAAGAGCAGCTGCCCCTGCCCCTAATAGATCAATAAAGTATAGCTTGGTTATTTCCTTAGGCATACGCAGGTATATCATCGCCATCGATATACCTGCAAAAAAGAAAGGAATTGATGAAGAAAGGTAGAAAATATAAATGAAAGACGTATTTGAAGGAACAAAATGCCCAATAATTAGAAGCACAACTGGAATGGATACTGCAAAAGCCATTGTAGATTGAAGAATTCTGGGAGGCAGATTTTCTCTGTTCAGCTTGTTCTTTAAGATATGCACTAGCAGAGATCCTATGCCTAGTCCAAAAAATGCAATGGAGATTACCATAAAAGCATAGTCATACCATAGAATAATCGAGAAAAGCCTCGTAAATGTCAGTTCTAAGAGCAGTACGCTAAGAGATACCATGAAAAGAATAATCATAAGAAAAGCTAAAACTGAGGATTGCACTTTGTTACGATAATCTATATTTCATATAGGTCTTTCTAGCAATCCATGTTGTGCAGCCACAGATAGGTAAATTGAAGCAGAGATGCACATTTATCAATTGCGATCGAAAGGCTCATGATCAGCATCGCAGTTTACTCTATTAATAAATGTTAGTCAGAGCTATATACTATGCTAGGGACATTTTTAGTCATTAACCGATCACATAGGTTGGTAATTTCGCTGTGGTAACTAAAGAATTCGGAATTGTGGCCCTTCCTCGGTGCTTAGTTACCAAAAGAACAGTAAAGGACACTGACTTTTATATAACATATCTCAAAGAAGAACTGGAAATTCACTGTCATCCACTTCGTCATCCTCACTGCCAAAGACTGCTGATCTTAAAATAGACATTAACCCAACATCCTGGCTATCTAAATACCGTCAAATATCAATTGGTTATCTTACTACAATGCTTCTCTTTTATCATGGGATTGGTATACTACTTATGATTCTGGGGAGTTTCATAGTCGAATATCTTGTACCAGAATATCAAGAGGCTTCAGTCCCCCTTTCCATTTTCTCTGTTTTATCTGCTGGACCAATCGAAGAGATTTTGTTCTTCGGATTGCCTTTTTACATTTTTGGACACTACCTTATAGTCTTGGGAGGAGGTATAGTATGGGTAATGTTGCACATATTAAATACAGATACATTTGAACTTACTACTCTTTCCTATGCCAACTGGTTGTTTGTAATACCATCGCTTTTCTTTAGCCTACGAACTTGGATCAGTGGAAAAGGGTGGTTTGCAATACTCACTCACTCTGTATGGAATGGAATTTTTTTTAGCCTAGGATGCCTAACAGGTGAAGTCTTTTGCAGCATAACTTTGCAAGAAAATGACACCATGACAAGTATTAATAGTCTAGTGTTGGCCTCTGTTCTTATCGCCTTGATCTATTTCTTGCGTAAACGAAAAACTAGTCTAAGATGAAGCAGCTTCGATTCTAATGCTAATTACAACATTCTGTTGAAGTGTTTGGCCTAGTGGAGGAGGCCGTGTACTGCTTGTGTTTGAGCATTTCTTGTAACTTTTCCTTCAATATTTCATTGACCCTTTGGCCATCGGCCTTACCTCTAAGAACAGCCATACTCCTACCCATTAGCATACCAAGAGAACCCATTTGCTTTTGCATAACTGTTGACATGTTATCCTCTAATATCTTGGCAATTAGCTCTTCTAACTGGGAGGTAGTTAGTGTCGCTATTCCAAGAGCATCGATGGCTTGCTCTACACTTACAGCCTCCTTTTTCATTATTTTCTCGAAGATTAATATAACTGATTCCTTTCCCATAACACCTTCTTCCACTTTTCTAAATGTGTCAATTATTATCTCATCAGTAAGCAAAGAAATATCAAGACCCTGTCTTTCAAAGTTAACTAGATCCTCTATAAGTTTAGAGGCAATAAATGTCGGAGATGTTTTTTTTGCTATGCCTGCAACACTTTGGAATAGTTCAAAATAGCTTGAATCGTAAACCTGCTCGGCCAGTCTTTGATTTAAGTTGTATTTTTTGGCAATCAAATTGACCATCTCATCCCAGGGAATCGGCACCATAGAAGATAACATACTGACTGAAGAACTATCTATGGGAATAGGTGGAATGTCAGTCTCAGGATACATCCTCGCTGCTCCAGGTCTAGGCCTACTGTACACAGTTTTACCATCAAGTGTTGCTGCACGCGTTTCAGCAGGCACACCCCCGGGTACGACATTTAATCTATGGATTACGACTTGTATTGTGGATTCCAGTGTGCCAGTAGAACCTCCCAGAATGATGAAGGCATCATTTTCTGACGATATGTTCAGCCTCCTTATAACCGCGTTAACTTCCTCCTTAGTAATTCCGTAGCCTGGTAGCTCGTCAGAATGAAATATACCACCCACGCCATAGAATCTAACTAGCTCTCCTAATTGTTTACCAACTCTAATACCAGGATATGGCTCAAAGCCGATAATTCCTCCAAAACCTCTTACTCGTATAGCCTTGAACCTAAAATCATCTGCAACAAGCAACTCTTTGACTACCTTCGAAGAGGATTTGCTCAAAATGTCAGTCACGTCCTCAATTTTTCCTCCTACCTCAATTTCACCTTTTTTTCTAGCCCTCTTTAATCGCTGACTCACCAAGAAAAGACCATGCTGTCTGAGCATTTCATATTCTATTACTTTTGCTAGTTGCTCCAACCGTTGGACCCCCTTGACTTCTACAATAGGGCCGTTCATTATTGAAATATTAATATCTTGTCTGATACTACCCAGTCCTCTTGTGACTCGTTTGGTTGCCCTTAACAATCGACCTAATGTATGCGCAACAGTCACTATTTCATCTGGTTTGCCACCGACTGGCTTAAGTGCGATTTCAATAAGTGGGACACCTAGTCTATCCAACCCGTAGCTTCTCGTCAATCCGTCATCTGAAATTAGTTTTGCTGCATCTTCTTCAATACAAATGCTCTGTACTCCGATCTTTTTACCATCAACGTTCAATAGTCCACCTATGCCAATAAGTGCCGTTCGCTGAAAGCCACTGGTGTTAGAGCCGTCTATCACAATCTTTCGCATTGTGTGTACTTCGTCTACAATCTTGGATTGGAGTGTCAAACACATTATTAAAGCGGTCTTCAGGGCCTCTTTGTTAATCCCATGTGGTGGTTCCTCGTCTGCCTCTACTAGGCAGCTAGAATTGCGCGAAGCATAGTATTTTGTATTCCGTACTTTTCTGAATTCGAATAATGCAGCAGGATCATAGTCTCCAAGTTCGCTTTGTGTTGGACGCAGCTTACGCATAAAGCTCGTTTGATAGTCTTTCACTTCCTCGCAACCGCAGTTGCAAAATAGTTTGTTTTTAGTGGCCAATTGTTGATGGATTTCAAAACCAACCTTTAAGTTAATGGCTACAGGATCCAGAGTCACTTTGAGTGATACTTTCAGTCGATTAGATATCTTTTTAAGTTTTCCTTATACGATAGGACTAACAGGCGAGATTTCGTGAGCAATATTTTTCTGCATTAGCTTTTTTGCAGACTCAAGAGAAGTGGAGTTTGCCAAAACCCACATTGCTTTAACGATAGCAGTTTCAGGTAATATATCAGATAGCGGAGTGACACCCATTGCAAGTAAATCTCTGCCATTATCGTAAACTGTCATCCTAGTTCTTCCCCAGATACATTGTGATGTCATGAAGATCATTAGACCAGCATCCAACGCTTTTTGTATCTCTCGAAAGCAATCTCTGCTCACATGTCCTAACCCTGTTCCTTCAAACACAATTGCCCTGTATCCAGATGCTACGATATGGGATATTAATTCTGGATTAAAGCCAGGATAAAATTTTAATAGTGCAGCTCTGGGATCAAAATCAGGTTTTATCATAAAAGCGCTATTAGCATTGTCGGATTTTAACGTTTTTTGAATACCCATTCTGTGAGACCAATTGGGTTGTACCGTTACGTTTTCACCGTTGATCATAGCTACTGGATGCGTATCTATTGATTCGAATGCATCTCGTCTGCTAGTATGATTTTTTCTTACACGTGTCCCTATATGGCAGGCTATGATATCATCCGAAGTGGTCGCATGCATAGCTACATACACTCCACGAAGATCTGATTGAAGCACAAACAATGCCGCACTGATAAGATTCAATGCTGCATCGGATGAAGGCCTATCTGAAGATCTTTGTGCTCCAACCAACACAATCGGAATGGGAATATTCTGCAAAGCAAAGCTAAGAGCTGATGCTGTATAATGCATAGTATCTGTCCCGTGAGAAATTATAATCCCTCGATATTTTTCTGTTCTTAGTTTCTCAAGTATTTTCCTTGCAATTATTCCCCAGTGTTTAGGATTTAAGTTTTCACTGTACTCATTTAGTAAAACTTCAGGCTCGATTATAGCATATCCCATTAATTCAGGAACCGATTCGTATAATTCAGCAGCTGATAGTGCAGACTTTACTCCCCCTGTTCTATAGTCTATCTTACTTGCAATCGTTCCTCCCGTACTAATTAGTGCAATTTTTGGAGGAGTTAATTTACCTTTTTCTCCAGAAGGAGATTGTTGAATCTCTTCTAATTTCGAATCTAAATTGCTTTTGGCTGTTTCAGCTGCAGCGTTAAAAGTTTTGAATGGTGGTTTCTGATATGAGGGGCCAATGGCTTTAGAAATAGATTTAACCTTAGATATTTCAATACCGATATTATACCCACTGTTTAACTTGACGACAAGATGGTGCTTGTCAGCAGATTCATATCTGGGCATCAAAATTCCTGATATCCCATCGTCACATGTCCGTACGGTAATTGTATCTCCTATAGTTACATTTGAGCGCGCGAGCATTTCTAGTGCTTCCTTGCTATAACCTTTTGATTTGCCTACTTCTTGTGACAAAAAGTATCGTTCCTATTACTATTCATATGTACCGTGTATTTGTGTGTACATCCTCTTTGTGCAGATATTCTGTAACTGGAACCTGTTGTAATCATATATAAAACGACCACCCGACCTCGTTAGTCAGATTTTGCGGTAGCTTAAAGTCTCTAATGCATAGGAATAAGTGGTAGATGTAGTAAAATTTAAAAATATTCATTCTTAAATGGCAATATTAGAGATATATAAACCTGGTATGAAATTCTAAAATGTACCTTCAGACTCTAGATTAAATGATAACGGATCCCGCATATTGCACATCAAGAATTAGATTTATTCAGCTATTTCTATGGTTCTTAATTGAAATAGAGCGAGTATACCCCCCTTTATGTCAGACTCGGTGATATAACCAAAGTCCCAAGCATCAATAAACCGACGATATTGCTCTTCGAGGGTTTTAGCAACGTCTTGAAATTCTGTCATTTCCTCCAATGTATATGGAGTCTTGTGGCCCTTCGCTATCATAATGGGGCACCTCTTGTCATCTCCTAGAGGCATATACCAGGCATTTTTTGCAAAGTCATAACCATTCGCAATTGTGCTATAAATGCGAATTAGTTCATCATTGGACAACCGACTCAAATCCATAAACCATGGTTCCTTTTGGAGATCTGAAATTGCGGGGATTATAGCCTCCTTCTTATTATTTTTTGCACTACTATGCCTTCTGGTAAACATCAGTGAGAAATATAGAGCCAATAGTTATAAAAAAATTTTTCTTGCCTTACCACTATATCGCGGATGAATCGTATACAACATAAAAGATTGGTGAGTTATTAATCGCAGTAGGACGTTGTTCAAAGTTGTAGGACACAAGAAGGGAGCTCTTGCTAATAAAAGTAGTTCATGCTCTATCAGTTTCGTATCTCTTATTCCTAACAGAAGATTCAATTGATGGCATAGTATGTCCCAGTTTTTTGAGCAAACACTGCCTTGATTCTTGTTATACCACCCACCTCCTTTATGACCTGCGAAGTTTCTGGGGTGACAAGTTTTTTCCAGCTTGAGTTTTTGA
>DASTUU010000003.1:0-3216 GCA_035759485.1 Nitrososphaeraceae archaeon | reverse complement strand
AAAGCAGTTATGCAACAGTTCAAGCCGCTTCAAGACAGTATCGATAGTACACGCGATGTCTTAAGAAATAATGACACCGTAAAAGCACTTCAACAGCTAGACACTGCAGATGTTGAATTACTCAAAATAACTCAGCAGCTTCCACCTGGAGAGCAAGAAGGGGAAGAGGAGGAAGAAGAGGAATAAATACTAATCTATCCACTATTTTTAGTCAATATGCAGAATAGTTAGCCAACATATCTTTTTTTGTTACAATAGTAATAGAGGAATCAAATGAGGGAAAAGCTAAAACCCTTGGTATGCTTTTGTCTCCCTAGACACTTATCACATACGTCTATCCTCTATTACTATCATATTATACGTCAAGGAAACATTTGAAAAATGGAGACAGGTAGTTAGCAAAACTAAAGTATAAAATCAAGTCAGCGCAATTAAGTAGGTTAATATATTATTACCACAATGGATAATTCGAATAGTCACTAGGGTCAGTCGCAGGAGACTCAGTCATATTGGGGGAAACCTGAGTCTTATCCTGCGACTGTATCTTAACTAACAAATAAGACAGTATTAAAAATATACTTAACAACCTTAATTGGTTAGGCATTAGGTTCTAGATTCTAAGATAAAAACCGCAGGAGACTGAACTAGTGTATAGATGGATGATACTGGTAGGCTTAGTTAGTTGAGTCTAGGGCTACCCTGCGGCCATGAGTAGATGATGGTTGTTTGGGTTCGATGGCCCCGCAATATTGAGTAACTTATGGTGTTTAGTCATGCAGCCAAGGAGGCTTCGATACAATCTCGAATCTAAATTTTCTTCTCCTCTTTATTTCCGATTCAGTAGTTTTTCTTTGCATTCCCTTTCTGTTGGACTACCTCACAATATCAGTTGAAATCCAACTGAAGTTCAAATATGAGAAGGAAAGGATAGTATTTTTGTACTAAAATCCGAACTCAATTACTTGACCCGTTTTATTATAAATGGGAGTTATGAGGGCCGGAGATACCAGCGATGCAAAGATATACCTCAATGAGCTAATAACAGATGTGCATATGTCTTTACCTATGAATATCAGACCTGTCGAAGCATTTGAGATATCTGTATGCGAAATAGAGGAATAAAGATAATGCGAGAGGATACTATAGAAATCGATTCAGAATTATACGAACGCCTTGCAATTTGGTCAAAGGAATGCGGGCAGGACGATGTTAATGAGTTCATAATTAATTTGTTATTATCGGCCGCTAAACAAGATCAGGAAATAGAGAAGAGAATAAAAGAAAAGAAAAAAAAGAAAAAGAAAGTGAGCGGCCTACGATTACATGGGTAAAAGAGGAATATCCTTCATAATGACTATATGAATCATCAATAGCTACATATATTAGTCATAAATGGGCTTGCCGTTGGAACTATATTTCCCTTGTCATAATAATGCTAAATCTACGATAAAAATATTACCTTCGTTTCGTCTGGAGCTTGGGTCTCAAATCTCAATTCCTCGAACCTCAATTTTATGATTGGATTTTCTTATCAGGTTTGTTCCATATAACTCGTCTTGCAGTCTATTAATTAGTGCTAGTTCTTCATCTAAATATCTCTGATCCCCTCTGGAGTTTTTGCATTTAGGACAGTATTTGGGTACAAGTCCCCACTCTGCACTTTGCTCGCCGTTCCAACTAGTCCACTGATAACTGCATTTACAACACGTGTACAGGTTGACTGTAACCTTATCTATTGTCGTTTTACTCTGGTCAAGTAGTATAGTAACCGGTTTTTTCCTTGAATTAAGCTAGTAGCTTTACAGAAACATCAAGAGATTCGCTCGACACTCTACAATATAATGTAGACGTTACAGTTCTAAAGCCTTCCCATAGAGTTAACGTTCAAGAAAAATCCCTCATAGAGATTGATTCACCACAAGGAAAATTGGAGGATTAGAAGATAATAAGGATCGATTGGTTCGCAGTTTAAATGGTAACATGCAGTAGCAGAACGATGATTTGACCTTATGCTCCGAGCCGTTTTCTATACAGTACACACGATTAATAAAAAACACGTATGATAAACACAAATGATATATTATATATCAAGTGATCTTATGATAAAAATCTTTCAAGTAGTATTGTAAATACTTGAATATATGAATCAAAAACAAGAAATATTGATAGCAGAGGCGATAAGTCCTTCCAATGGTACATGGAAAAGCAGATGTGAGAACTTTGGTAACCAATTATGTCATTGCGGTTACTGTAACATAGACGGCTAACCACCCATAACTTTCTTTGTTTACCTTTTGTCCTTATTGGACTTAAGTATACATGGTTTAAAACCCATATAGTAAATCTTCTACATGTTCGATATGGCATAACGGTACAAATCCCACATGAGGCTGGGTTCCTCCTCTCTATAACGATAGCCGTAATTTATATCGGTAGCAGTATTTGAGCTAGCTCCCCACGGTCGGACGTAAGCTAGATTTACTTTCTTCTTCTCATAAGTAAAATGTACTTTAGGACTGTCTGCAGAACCTATGTTCTCCACCTTGGCTTCTGCCCCTGTCATATAGTACCTGACACGCTTATCTTGCCTAGCTATGATATATCATACCATAACATCTCTTCCTAGATTTCTGCCATTAACGCGTATGCACATTTCGAAGAACGGTATCTATACTTGATACGAAATTCTTTGCAATAGAACCAGATGACAGTTGTACATTATACTATGAAGGATAAAACATTCTATGCCCGACCCGCCGGATTAAAGGGATCCCCCTCTGCATAGTGCATTGTTCATTATATTCTTACGAACATTCATCTTGCTCTTCATGGTTTGTCGTAGTATATGTGACAGTGGCAGTCAGAAAACATATCTTTAGCTTGTTATCCAGTCTTTTAGTTTTCTATATAGCTGAAAACCATTCATTCCGGGCATTCGAATATCTAGAACTGCTAAACCCTACACACTGGCCTTGAACTCAGACAATGCCAATACTGGATCACTAAACGCTTCGACTTGAAATGATCCAGTTTCCTCCAGAGTTGTTTTTAAAGTAAAAGTAATGTCTTGTTCATCATCAACCACGAGAATCCTTTTTTTGCTATTTTTGAGATGGTTGCTGGTATTTTACATCACATAACTACTTATACATTGTAAGGAAAGCCTTCAGTCTTTGCTATCTACTTATGTTAAAAGAAAAGAATCGGTCAGAATGT
>DASTUU010000002.1:0-4076 GCA_035759485.1 Nitrososphaeraceae archaeon | reverse complement strand
TTTTCTTATATCCTTGCATCCCCACAATCAAAAGAGAATGTAACTATTACAGTCATCTTTAACCAATTTAACCCAAAAGGTGCGGGGAAATCTCTAGTAGACAGTGCTGCTGATAAATTAAGATCCAATCATCCTGACCTTGGAATTAATATAAAATATATAGAAACTGGGACTGACAATAACAATACCAGATATCAGTTATTAAATGCGATAACCAATCATACCTCTGTTGATATTGTAACTCTAGATCAAATATGGCTTGGTGAATTTGCACAAAAGGGGTTGTTAACAGATCTTACAAATTATACTAAAAAATGGGGAAGGCAAAATGATTGGTATGGAGTAAGTTGGGATGGTGGTGTGTATGATAAAAAAGTATATGGTATATGGGCATGGACTGATGTAAGAGGAATATGGTATTGGAAGGATTTGTTGGATGAAGCTAACGTTGATCCTAACTCATTAAAGACATGGAATGGATATATAGAATCAGCAAAAAAATTAAATTCTGTTCTACAAGCGAAGGGAATACAAGGAATTCATCTCACAGGAGCTAGTCATTCTCCAGATCTATGGTATCCATATCTTTGGATGCTTGGAGGAAATATAATTCAATACAAAGAAGGTCATCCTACAAAGGGTGGTTATTGGTATCCTACATACAATAGCACGGAAGGAGTCAGGGCATTGCAATTTATCAAAGACCAAGTAAATGCAGGAATAAAGCCACAAAAACAGCATTCTTTTGGTAAGGAATTTGTTAATAGGAAGTTTGCAGTAATGATTGAAGGATCTTGGATGCCATCCAACCTACCAAAAGAAGAGTTGGTTGGTAAGAATATAGGATTTATTCCAATGTTTCCAGTCCCTAACAACGAAACCCAGACCTCTACACTAGCAGGAGGATGGCAATTTAACATTCCAGTGACTTCTACTCACAAGAACCTTGCTTGGGAGCTCATTGAACTCATGTTACAACCACAAATATTGTCCCCTTGGATTGGTCAACAGGGATATCTTCCAACACAGACAACAATAGGTGAAGGGTCATATGCTAAACAGCTTAGAAAATCTATTCCATTTTATGATGAGATAGTTTCAATGATTCCTGAAGGCGGAAGTAGACCTAGCATTCCAGAATATCCAGCTATTGCTGAGGATATAAGACAAGCTCTAGACGAGGTTTACTATGGTATTAAGGAGCCAAAACAAGCATTAAATGATGCTGCAGCAAAATCTGCGAAAACATTAGGATGGTAGAAAATCATCCTCATCAACAACGCAGCAGCAATCGTCCAGTAACAGTTGAATCAACTATTATAACAATCAAATATCATACAATAGACACCAAATATCGGTCAATGGGCAAAAACAGAGAATCCAGACGGCCCAGAATGCCAATTGGCATTAGAGAGAAAACTAGAGATGGATATCTTTTATACGCATATGCGACAACTATGACCCATCATATGCAGATGTATATATTGCCCACTATCCTCAGAAATACAGAGTTATGACTATGGACTAAGACAAATTTCTTGAATCTCAGATGGGTTAGTAAGATAAAATGATATTCCTATGAGTATTCCATACGCTTTGTCTCTAATAAGGCAAGCGTATAAAAGAAGTTGATAGTTATACCTCTGCTGCAAGAAGTAATCTTTTATTATTGAGTGCAACCTTTTCATTGCTTACCCCTCCTGGGAGAGGCCAACAGATTCATGTTCGTCCTTTCATCCTCTTGCGCATTCTGTAGTTCTATACTTTGCTATGGATGTATATTTTGAAGTATCTGCTGTGATTATTGCTTTTGTACTGTTAGGAAAATACATGGAAGAGGCCATAAAAAAGAGAAGCTCAGCATCAGTTAGAAAGCTTTTAGACTTAAGACCTGCAATGGCACGAGTGATCCATACTGCTGCTAAATTACAGGAGAAAGCATACCTGTAGATAAAAAACCAGGTGATGAAGTTATAGGAGCTACTGTCAAGGCAACATATTGAAGTCAAAGCAACAAAAGTAGGAGCTGAAACAGCACTATCACAAATAGTACATATTGTAGAGGAAGCACAAGCATCTACTGCAAAGATACAAAGACTAGCGGATTCAGTGTCGGCTAAATTTGTACCTGCTGTTGTTTCAGTTGCAGTAACATCTTTTGTTGTTTGGTATTTGGTTATGTCCATGTGCCTTAGGAATGGCTACTCCAGCAGCACTTATGGTAGGGGTTGGAAAAGGTGCTGAAGCAGGAATTTTGATAAGGGGAGCAGAATATCTTGAAAGGTCTCAGAAAATAAACATGATTGTTCTTGATAAGACAGGAACAATCACTAAGGGTGAACCCTCTGTAACCGATATAGTTGCTTTCAATTGACAAGATGATATTGATATCTAGTGTATAATCATCACAGGACATTCTGCAGCTTCAGATACTCTTCTTGCTATGCTTCCAAGTGCCTTAATCTTAGATATGGTTTCTAGCCTCTGACTGCCCATTATAATTATGTCTATTTGTTTGGTATCTGCAAATTTTATTATCTCTTCAGCTGGAGAGGATCCTACAGTCACTTCTGATTTAACTTTTATTCTGTTGTCCTTGGATACGAGGACTTCAATAATTTTTTCTTGAACCATTTTATTCCAACCCTTTTCTAACTCTTTTGCAATACTTCTTTTCGCTCTGGAAATCAGTACTCTATCTATTTCCCAATAACAATGAAGGCGGTATTGGAATATCGTGTATTACATGTAATAGTAATATTTCTGCATTAAATGCTTTTGAAAATTCAGTAGCTTTTTCAAATACTTTATCAGATATTTCTGTACCATCGTGTGGAACTAAAATCTTGGCTATCATTAATGTATCCTACTCGCAAGAATAAGAGCCATCACAAAAAGATACCACAAGCAAGCTTAATCATCGTTAATAGATGTCGTTAAAATAAGTACATTTTTCTAGTTTTAGTAGCTATTGACCACTGGCATAAAAAATCTATTCCAGAGTCCTCTGTTTGCTATTTTGTTCACTTTCCCTTAAGGACTGTCTTATATGCTTGATTATTATGTCTTGTTGAAAAAATCTATTTCTAAGGATATATCCGCCATTTCAAAGTCTAATAGCACAATAGCACAATGAAAGTGGCTGGTGAATGTTGCCGACGATATAAACAATAGCTATAAGGATAGAGAGAGGGTACCTGATAAATTGGTCCAATGGGTGGTCTACTATCAAATATGATGGGCTAAGATCTATATCTTATAGTAGGTGGGAGTCTGACCATGTATCAACTGCTATCACTTTTGGTTTCGTCAGACCTAAAAAACATAAGTCATTTAGAGTATTGTTATCACTTTTGAGCGGTTTATAGCCAAAGCCTTAGAGCAGCTATATAGGTCTGTATAACGAAGGAAATCACAGTCATGGGCTAAAAATAGGTTAATAAACTAATGTATTTTTCACAGGGGATTAATACTAACGTTAATAACTCTATTTTTGTGCCATTGAATAAAATACTAAAAATGGTCTCAGAAATCGCAGCAAAGTCTTGGAATTCTTCATTAGAGAAGGAGATCCTAAGAAAGTGGGAGAGTGAAGATATATACACGTTCTCACCTGTCTCCGAGAAAAATGCGTTTGTTATTGATACACCCCCACCTTACCCTTCAGGGCGGCCTTGGCATATTGGGGCTGCAGCCCATTATGCACAGATAGACATGATTGCACGGTTTGCGAGAATGTCAGGCTATAACGTCATGTTTCCGATAGGGATAGATCGAAATGGATTACCGGTTGAAATTTACACTGAAAAGAAACATAAAGTCCGGATGCAAAAGATGGATAGAGAAACATTCCTTAATCTTTGCAAAGTTGCTCTAGATGATCTTGAAGCCGAAATGATTAAGATTATGAAGGATATAGGTTTAAGCTGCAACTTTAAACAATACTACCGCACTGACTCTGACGAATTTAGGTCCTTAACTCAGAATACCTTTATTGATTTATGGAACCACAACCTTATATATCTTGCAACAAGACCAAATAACTATTGTGTCGATTGTGGTACAACAATAGCTGA
>DASTUU010000001.1:0-3693 GCA_035759485.1 Nitrososphaeraceae archaeon | reverse complement strand
TAGACGAAGACCAGATAAACCATATTAAACACGCGTTATTAGATGGTAGATACACAGCTGCCAGTATGGCAGAAGACGACGAAAAGAAAAGAACCGACGAAGCGTTAGAAGATGCAGAAATAGGACATATGGTAGTTGACGACTTGGATAAATTAATTGAATTGTTTACGCAGTTAGATAATAGAATAAACCAGAATGAGAAGTTCTATCTAAGGTGTTGTGTTGTACCTATACAAGAAACAACAGAATAAGGGGGGAGTGACGAGTCTGATAATGATAATCCAGAGGAAACACCACCTGAAGATAAACCACTAGAAGTTACTTTATCCTGTCAATTGATTAAGTTGATTACTATTTCTATTATGCGATTTATCTAATTTGATACATCTTTAAAAGTTCTGTCAAGAACCTCCTATCGATTGCGGTATGCACTGTATGCAAACGTAAAAAAGCTGTTTGGATTTTAATATGAGTTATTCTGACCTAGGTGGAGAAAATGAGGTACATATGACTCCTTCTTTGTCTTGTCTTAAACTTTTTAACACAAGAAGTGTACTATAGGTCAAATTGACAGAGTTCTTACAGCACGTGCTCATGTGTATAGCAGAATGGGGGAAAAAATCTGGCGAGTGCAATGGTAATATAGAGTGTCTACAAACTTGCTCACGAGACCTAAGAGCTTGTCTAGACGCGGCATTTCCTGATTCGAGAAAAATTGAATTTGAGAGTGATAAGATCAATTACGTTCTGTCTTCCATATTCTTCTTGACCAATAGAATCTCTAAGGCGAGCATAGGTTTGGCAGAACTTGATAAAATAGCGAATGATATTAAGGATATTAGTCATATGAACATGGAAAAGCAGCCAAACAAAGAAGGCTACGAACAGATGAGGGAGTGTCTTGACGAGATAATAGCAAAATATTTTTGAGCGTAAAAGGACATTGGAAGTTTGAATGTGGGAGCCAAATAATTAGGCGCAGTTTTTGCCGGTTCTATATAACATATTTGCTACCATGGCCTGTTTCTACAAAAATATATAAGGATTTAGACGCCGCTATAATAATATTGAAACACACTGCAACCCATGGTTCTGAGTATAGGAATATTTCGCCTTCCAAGCCCAATCCTAGATGGGGTAGAGAAGAGGAAACTGAAATTTTTGCTCAGAATGTAAGACGATTCAGACAAGGTAAATTGTCAGAGGACGATTTCCGGCGTTTTAGGTTACAACACGGTGCCTATGGTTCGAGGCTGCAATTAAATTACAGTATGGTTAGAATCAAAGTTCCAAGCGGCGAAATTAATCCTGAACAGCTAGAAAAAATTGCAAGTTTATCAGAATCTTTCTCGATTGGCTCTGCTCATGTTTCTACTCGTCAGAATATTCAGCTGCATTGGGTGCAACTAGAAGATGTTAGTGAAGTAATGAGAGGACTTGTTGAAGTAGGCCTGACTACCCGAGAAGCATGCGGTAATACAGTTAGAAACGTAATGTGTAGTCATTATGCAGGAGTATGCCCAAATGAAGCATTTGATGCCACCCCGTACTCCAAAGCAATTGCAAGATTCTTTATCAGAAATCCTATGTGTCAGAATCTTCCACGTAAGTTTAAGATTAATTTTGCATGCTGTGAAGACCACGGACTGGTAAGAATTGCTGATATTGGATTGACTCCAGTAGCAAAAGATGAAAGAAGAGGATTTAGAATATATCTAGGTGGAGGACTTGGAGCAGCTTCCTTTATAGGTCATTTGCTAGAGGATTTCACACCTGAAGACATGATACTTCCAACGTGTATGGCCGCTATTAGATTATTTGATAGACATGGCAACCGGGAAAATATGGCGAGAAATAGAATGCGATATTTGGTGCATGAAATGGGATGGGAAAAATTTCAGAAAATGGTGTTAAAGGAGCGGTCCATAGTAGAAATGACTACTGCCACCTCCACAGCCAAGCTCTTTGATGTGAAAGACAATGATGGTCCCAGTCTGCCTGCATCGACTAAGTCATCGCATCCATTGACAAAATTGCCGGTTTTAGATGATCACATAACTCCAGAAAGTTCAAAGTATGAGCGATGGATTCATACCAATGTTGTACCTCAAAAACAAGCAGGGTATTTTACAGTGTTTGTAACACTTGAGGCAGGTGATATCACGGCTAACCAGTTACGAATATTGGCTGGAGCGATTCGAGAGCTATCCGCTGAAGGTGTGGCTAGAAATACTCCACAGCAAAATTTTGCAATTCGGTACATCAAGGGTGAGGACCTGCGAGAGTTTTATGAAAGGCTCATGTCCATTGGACTAGGAAGTCCAGGAGCATTAACGATTACATCTGCGGTGGGGTGTTCTGGAACAACTTCATGTAATCTAGCGATAACCAACTCTCACAGGCTAGCAAAAGAGGTACAAAGAAAATTCATAGAATTAGGATTTGACACCGACGAGGACTTCAGGGATTCAACGATCAAGATTAGTGGTTGTCCTAATTCGTGTGGACAGCATGAAATTGCAACTATAGGATTCTTTGGCGGTGCATCAAGAATCGGAACTGCAATGGCTCCAACCTACACTATGTTATTTGGTGGGAGTGCTGGAGAACAGGGCAATCTTGGCAAGGCAATAATGCGTGTGCCCGCAAGGAGAGTAATAGACACTATCAAGGAAATAATCAAAATATACAAAAACGAAAAACATGACGGTCAGACACTGAATGAATGGATAAATAGGATCGTGAGCGGAGAAGGGACAGGGGATATCAGAAATATCGAAGATATGAAACGATTACTCTTAAGAGTTACGCAGCTTCCCTCGATTGAAATAGAACCGGAATTGTACAAAGATTACGGTAATGATGTAAAGTTTACCGCTAAGACTGCAAGGGGAGAATGTGCAGCTTAACCCATTCAAATGAATACTAATACACATACTTCGAATGTAGCAAATGAAAAAAAAGTGGTTAATTCTACTATCTTTGGCGCTGAGGACTACGAACTACCAGTTGTATGCGACATTGATATCTTACGTACTCTGATTCGTGACAAGTCAGCTCGGGTAGTAGATGTCCGCAAGGAAGAAGAATATAAACAGGGACATATTCCTACTGCAGTTTCAATACCCCTAGCTCAGGTCTTATCAAAGGACTCTCCTGAGGGAATAGTGGATATTCTGGAGAGTATTGGAGTTTCAGATAAGCTGCCCGTCATAGTCTACGATGATACCTTTGGCGCACTAGCAGCAAGAGTCGCATGGACTTTTCAATATATCGGCCACACGAACAGTTCATTGCTTGAGGTAACTTTCAGCCGATGGAAAGACTTGGGATTGGAGATTGAAAATCAAATCCATACCTACCCAAGAACAACACACCACCTAAACATCAATCAAGAGATCCACGCTGATGTATCGTATGTAGAGAATGCCAAGGAGAGTACCAATAAGATACTAGTAGACTCAAGAGAAAGATTAAACTTTTTGACCGAACACATACCAGGAGCTAAAAATATACCATATACGATGTTAGGTTCAAATGGCAACATATTGCGGAAGCCAGCTGAAATAAAGAGATTTATCGAAAATAGAGGACTCTCACCAGAATTTGAATTTATTACATACTGTGGGAGTGTCGGAACATTGTCTGGTTTAGCATATTACGCTCTTAAATCGGCAGGAATAAAGAATGTCA